>JALSJF010000148.1 GCA_026989505.1 Cyclobacteriaceae bacterium | reverse complement strand
TAAGGGGGGTTGAAATAGTGGTAAAACCATCTTCATCCGGAGCCTGGGCTTGCGCCAGGACAGTTCCGGCAGCAAGAATGCCAGACACTATAAAAAAAATCAGGTATCGCATATAAATTATCAACGCTTTGCCCCCGGCACTATTGCAAATTCCCAGGCGTAAAAGTAAAGGTTGCCGGGGAGAGCGGCAACACCATTTTGATCACAGGGCTATTCAACCGTTACCGATTTGGCCAGGTTGCGGGGCTGGTCAACATTGCAGTTACGCATTACCGCGATATGATACGACAACAATTGCAGCGGGATTACCGTAACGAGGGGCATCAGCGCCTCTTCGGTGGCGGGCACCTCAATCACATGGTCCACCATGGCCGGAATAACCGTATCGCCCTGGGTGACAATAGCAATTACTTTGCCTTTGCGTGCTTTGACCTCCTGAATATTGCTGACAATTTTATCGTAGGAGCTGTCTTGTGTGGCAATAAACACTACGGGCATCTCTTCGTCAATGAGGGCAATGGGGCCATGTTTCATTTCGGCTGCCGGATAGCCCTCGGCATGGATGTAGGAAATTTCTTTCAACTTCAGGGCTCCTTCCAAGGCTACGGGAAAGTTATACCCCCGGCCCAGGTAAAGGAAGTTGCGGGCCTCTTTATATCTGGCGGCAATCTCTTTTATCTGGTTATCCACGGCCAGGGCTTCTTCTACTTTCCCGGGGATGTTCTCCAACTCTACCAGCATTTGGTGGTATTTTGATTCCGCAATGGTCCCTTTCCGGTGGGCGATCCGCAGGGCAATCATAAACATAACCGTGAGTTGGGCGGTAAAAGCTTTGGTACTGGCCACGCCAATTTCGGGGCCGGCATGGGTATAGGCCCCCTCGTGCGACACCCGTGAGATAGAAGAGCCAACCACATTACAGAGGCCAAAAATGATGGCCCCTTTGGCTTTGGCGGATTCAATAGCGGCCAGGGTATCGGCCGTTTCGCCTGATTGCGAGATAGCAAAAACCACATCGCCTTCATTAATCACCGGGTTGCGGTAGCGAAATTCGGAGGCATACTCCACCTCTACCGGTATGCGGCAAAACTCTTCGATAAAATACTCCGACACCAGGCCGGCATGCCACGAGGTGCCGCAGGCCACGATCAGGATACGTTCGGCATGGGTTAACTTATTGGAATATTCGCGGATGCCGCCCAGCACCAGCCGCCCTTCGGCCGCATTAAGCCGTCCCCGCATACAATCGCCAATAGACCTGGGCTGCTCGTAAATCTCTTTGAGCATAAAGTGTTCAAAGCCGCCTTTTTCTATTGCCTCCAGCTCCATATTAATGGTCTGGATATACGGTGTTTTTTCTATGTCGGAGGTGTCTTTAATCACCAGCCGGCCATCGTTTACCACGGCAATCTCAAAATCATTCAGGTAGATGACTTCATTGGTGTACTCGATAATGGGCGTAGCATCGGAAGCAAAGAAATACTCTCCGTTACCTACCCCTACCACCAGGGGGCTGCCTTTGCGGGCGGCTACCAGCAGGCCGGGGTTGTCCTCGGCCATTACCACAATGGCATAGGCGCCCACTACGGCATTCAGGGCTTGCCTTACTGCTTCGCCCAACGAGCATTGTTGATGTTGCCGGATGTCATCGATAAAGTTTATTAAAACCTCGGTATCGGTTTCACTGGTAAAGGTGTAGCCTTTTTTAAGGAGTTCCTGCTTCAGGGCGGCATAGTTTTCTATTATACCGTTGTGGATGATCGTCAGGTTGCCGGAAGCTGACCTGTGGGGGTGGGCATTGGTGTCGTTGGGTTCGCCATGCGTGGCCCAGCGGGTGTGGCCAATGCCTATCTTGCTGCTTAGCGACTCACCGTCAAGCAACGCTTCCAGTTCGGCTACCTTACCCTTTTTCTTATATACGTGCAGGCCACCGTTGAGTAAGCTGATACCGGCACTGTCATAACCCCGGTATTCAAGGCGTTTCAGGCCTTTGATAATGATGGGGGCCGCCTCCTGATGCCCCACATAAGCTACTATGCCACACATAAATCAGTAGTTTTACTTTAATTATTCCCTGTTGGGGTGGTATAATATAGTTTTAAGCGGATGTTGTTTTTATGTACGGCCAAGGGGGTGGAAAAAACATGGCTTCCCGTACCTTGCGGTACCAAAACGCTACTTTCACCAAATAAATATATCTGCCCCTGCTCTTCTAAAAATGGCAGGTTTTCATCATGGAAGTCGCCATTATAGATACTTTGAAAGAACAAAGACATATTAATCCGGTAATTACCGTTGTCCGGGCTGTAAAAAGAACTTAGCGGTGATAAATAGAACCCGGGAGGAACAAATTTTTCTTCATCCTGTAGCATGATAAAGTTTACGCCTACGGAAGTAGAGTCAAACCGGCCGCTGTTATCCACTACCGGCCATTTATAATTAACGGAATCGGTAAAATAAACCTGTAAAAAAGTTGGCGGCTTCATGTATTCGCCATATTGCTTGACATCATCAATAAGCAATTCGGCTTTATTTACAATCATAAAAGGCAATGTGTCGATTAACGCATAAGCAGGTCGTAAGTCAACCTTAATGGCCATTAAGGTGCCATACTGCAGGTAGCGGTAATCGTCTGGCGGGTAAAACTCGGTGTTGTCCGGCATAATGCTGGCTAAAGGCGTACCGGCTTTATCTGACTCAAGATGGTAAAACCCATAGTCGCCAATAACAAAATCGTAACTGCGGGCAATAGGGGTACCATCGGAGTTGAACTCATTGAACCGAAGCACAAAGATCAACCGTTCCGGGTCTATTTGAAAAATAGCCCTGTTGTTACCCCCCGGAACAAAGGCTATACCACGAAAATATTCGCTAAAAGCAGCTTCGCTTTCAAACATGGGGTCGCCTGCCTGGAGTCTTTGAAAAATTTCCTCACCAATTACATTATCTAAGGGTAAAATAAATGTGGTATCGTTCTGATCACGCAGGGTGTCATCCCTTAAAGGGGCAAAAATCCAGGTAGCCATGCGGGTAGGCATCAACGCCAGTTCGTCAAGCCGTGTATAGTTTGCCGCGGTGTCAATGGGCTCGGCCAGGCGATATATGTCTATCTGGTGGGTTTCACTGTTTAGCAGTTCTTCGCCAACCAGGCTGGCAAACGAAATGGCTAGCTCAAAAGATTTGTACTCTGCATTTTGGGAAGGGGTTATCACCGGTTCGGTTGGCGCTATCCGGGTATATGACTTTGAAGTAACGGTACCAAAATCGGGGTTGAAATACTGCCCTGCCTGAATAGAGCGGGCTTCCAGGGTTTTGCGGGGGTTAAATTGCACGACAGAAGTAGGGAGGACAATCTCTTTGTAGTTACCGGCAATAATGCCGTTGTCGGCATTTACCAGCAAACCAATTTTTCCCGGGTCTTCACAAGAAATTACCATCAGGGCGCTAAGTATTACCAATACCCCTCGCCTAAATTTCTTAGCCAACAAGTTCATTATATAGTTCGAAGTAAGAGTCTGTAAAGTTTTCGGATTTTTTTATGGTGTCTATTTTTTTGGTTTTTTCAATACCCTCAAACAATGATTTTAAGCTGTCATTTACACCTTCTTCTGCTTTAATCACCGCATCGGAATATTCAATGCCCAGCCGGATAAAACCTTCATAGTCCAGTGATTTTAAGTTGCTGAGCATGTCATCTTCAATATCCAGCATTTTTACTTTGTCGAGCAAATCACCTTTAAATTTATACGAAAACTTGTTGTCATATATTGTGAATACGGTCTTTGTATTCATAAATAACGGATCGTTCTTATACGTTGTTTTAATATACATGGGAATTAGCCCGGTCATCCAATCGTTGGCATGCACGATATCCGGGGCCCAGCCCAGCTTTTTAACGGTTTCCAGCACGCCTTTACAAAAGAAAACAGCCCGCTCCCCGTTATCTTCATAAAACTTTTCATCCTGGTCATGGAACACCGATTTGCGATGAAAATAGTCTTCGTTATCAATAAAGTACACCTGTAGTTTGGCGCTGGGCACCGAGGCTACTTTAATTACCAATGGTTTTTCTTCATCACCTACAGTAATATTAATTCCTGAAAGTCTTACCACTTCGTGTAACCTGTTCTTCCGCTCATTAATCAGGCCAAACCTTGGTACCAATATCCTGATCTCCATACCCTTTTCCTGCATTGCCTGGGGCAAAGAGCGCACAAAATCGGCAACTTCAGAAGTTTGTAAAAAAGGGTTTATTTCGCTTGCTACATACAAGATTCGAAGTTTCGACATAAAACAATATTTTTTAAAACATAAGAATGGCGTACAAAGATAGTCAATTTTATAGCTGCCCCCATGTTTTTTGCCCGAAAAACGTACTTTTGCCAGCCAATAACGGCAGAATTCAACAAAACATGCAGGTTTTCTATGCCCTTCCTACTGTTCGCAAAGCCATTGACGCTGCCCGTCTGGCAAAGAAGACTATTGGCCTGGTGCCTACAATGGGGGCCTTGCACCAGGGGCATATTTCATTGGTAGAGGCCTCGGTACGCGAAAACGACCTCACCGTGGCCACTATTTTTGTTAACCCAATCCAGTTTAATAACCCTGCGGACCTGGCCGGTTATCCCGCTTCACTCGAGGCCGACCTGGCCCTGCTCAAATCTGCCGGCTGCGACCTGGTGTTTGTGCCGGAGGCAGCCGAAATGTACCCGGCCCCCCCACGCATAAACATTAGTTTCGGGGCCTTGGAAGACACCATGGAAGGTGTTTACCGCCCCGGTCATTTTAACGGGGTAGCCCTGGTGGTACTCAAACTTTTCCATCTGTTGCAACCCACGCGGGCTTACTTTGGCCAAAAGGATTTGCAGCAGTACAACATAATTGCGCAAATGGTCTTTGATACCTCACTGGATATTCAATTGCGTAGGATGCCCATCGTGCGGGAGCCTTCGGGCCTGGCTATGTCATCGCGCAATAAACGGTTATCCGATGCGGGCAAACTGCTGGCCGCAGAAATTTATCAGGCCTTGCGTATAGGGGCGCAAAAACTAACCAAAGGAGCTTCTGCTGAAGATGCCCTGGCCATGGCCAGGGAACATTTGCAAAAATTTCCGGCCATTACCCCGGAATACCTGACATGGGTAAACCCCGCAAATCTTCAGCCCGTAGGCAAGGGAAATAAGCCGGATCAGTTAGCTTTGTGCTTTGCCGGCTATATAGAGGGTGTGAGACTAATTGATAATATTATAGTAACCATACAGACAGATGCTGATTGAGGTATTGAAATCGAAAATTCACCGGGTAAAAATAACCCAGGCCGAACTGCACTATGTAGGCAGTATTACCCTGGATGAAGCCCTGATGGAAGCGGCTGATATTGTGGAGAATGAGAAGGTGCAGGTGGTTAACCTTAATAACGGGGAACGCCTGGAAACCTACGTGATTAAAGGTGCGCGGGGCACGGGTGAAATATGCCTGAACGGCCCGGCAGCACGCAAGGCCCAGGTAGGCGACACGGTTATCATAATTTCGTATGCCAGCATAAACAAAGCAGAGGCGGCCCGCCACCAACCTGTCCTGGTTTTTCCGGATAGTAACAATCAACTGACTGATTAAGAGCTTGAGACAATTTATTATTTCAGCCGGCAAATATCTTTTCAGCCTGACGGTGGCCGTTGGCCTGATGTATTATGT
Source organism: Cyclobacteriaceae bacterium (assembly GCA_026989505.1). Taxonomy (GTDB): domain Bacteria; phylum Bacteroidota; class Bacteroidia; order Cytophagales; family Cyclobacteriaceae; genus S012-113. Next base: position 56,258 of record JALSJF010000148.1, on the reverse strand, counting down.
TTTTCATGACTGGGACTTCAGCGATTTAGCGGAGCGGTTTAAACAGGTTAACTATGGCTGGGTGTTGCTGTCGGTGGTACTGTCAGTCATCAGCCATGCCTTAAGGGCTTACCGCTGGAACCTGCTGCTGGGGCCAATGGGTTATTCTTCGTTATCCGTGTACCGTACCTTTAAAGCGGTAATGGTGGGTTACCTCACCAACCTGGCGGCCCCGCGCCTAGGTGAAATTGCCCGCTGTGGTATCTTAAAGCGCACCGACAATGTCAATATGTCAGCTTCAATTGGCACGGTAGTGGCCGAGCGCATTTTTGATTTTCTGGTTTTGCTGGCCTTGATACTATTGGCGTTTATCCTTGAGTTTGACCGCATCAGCCATTTTTTTGCCGGGTTTATCAACGATAAGTACGCGGGAATGAACCTGACCACGTATAAATTAGGCTTGCTGCTGATTTTTGGTTTCATTCTTGCTGCCAGTGTTTTTACCTTGTGGTGGTTTCGAGAACGAATAAAAAAGAAACCGTTTTACTACAAGATACGTTCTTTTCTTAGGGAAATGACCGATGGGTTTACCAGTGTGCTGCGCTTGGAAAGGAAAGCCGGTTTTTGGGTGTCAACCGTGTTCATATGGTTGCTCTATTATGTAATGGCTTATGTGCTGTTCTTTTCTGTGGCCAGCACCAGCCACCTGGGATTGGCGGCCGGCCTTTCCATCTTAATTATGGGGGGCCTGGGCATGTCGGCCCCGGTGCAGGGAGGTTTTGGCACCTACCATTTGCTGGTGGGTTCCATTTTACTGACCTATGGTATTGCCGAAAAAGACGGCTACTTTTTTGCCACGCTGGTGCATGCCTCACAAACCGTAGCGGTCATGGCGATTGGCGGGCTTAGCTTACTGCTGACCCTGCCGGAAAAGAAAAAAGAAATTGTTGAACCAAAAAAATAGAATAGAAATATGGGAATTATTCTGATCATTATTGTTTTTGCCATTGTCAGCTTTGCCGTACAGGCCAGGCTGAAGAATAAATTCAAAAAATATTCGCAAATGTCGTTGCGCTCGGGCTTGTCAGGGAGGGAAGTAGCCGAGCGGATGCTGGCCGATAATGGCATCTACGATGTGCAGGTGGTAAGTGTGCCGGGCCACCTGTCGGACCACTACAACCCGGCTACCAAAACGGTTAACCTGAGTGAGCAGGTTTATCACGGCCGCTCTATTGCTGCCGCGGCTGTGGCGGCCCACGAGTGTGGCCATGCCGTACAGCATGCCACGGCTTACAGTATGCTGCAACTGCGTACCGCCCTGGTGCCTTTGCAGGCTATCAGCGGTAAGGTGATGAACATTTTGTTCCTGGCCATGATTTTCGGAGGGTCGTTGTTATACAGTACCTTCCCCTATCAGCAAATCTTACTGGTAATCATTGCTGCTTATGGGGTGTTTACCCTTTTTGCCTTTGTTACCCTGCCGGTAGAGTTTGATGCCAGCAAAAGGGCCCTGGCCTGGATTGACAGCCATGGTATTGTTTCCAGCATGGAGCATGAAGGCGCCAAAGATGCCCTTAAATGGGCAGCCATGACTTATGTGGTTGCGGCCATTGCCTCGTTGGTAACTTTACTGTATTATATCATGGCATTCCTGGGTTCAAGGGATTAAATTCGCACCTTGAACCTACAGATAGCAGAATATGGACTATAACTTCACTGAAGAGCAACTGGCGGTTAAAGAGGCCGCCAGGGAATTTGCCGAAATGGAACTTTTGCCGGGGGTAATCGAAAGGGATGAAAAAGAGATTTTTCCGGCAGAACAAGTAAAAAAAATGGGGGAAATGGGCTTCCTCGGGATGATGGTAAGCCCTGATTATGGCGGAGGCGGCATGGACACGGTGTCCTACGTGCTGGCCATGGAAGAAATCGCCAAAGTGGATGCCTCGGCTGCCGTGGTGATGTCGGTAAACAACTCTTTGGTATGCTGGGGGCTGGAAAAGTATGGCACGGAAGAGCAAAAGCAAAAATATTTAACACCCCTGGCCAAAGGCGAAATTATCGGGGCCTTTTGCCTGAGTGAACCGGAGGCGGGCTCAGATGCTACTTCGCAGCGTACTACGGCCGAGGATATGGGCGACTACTATGTAATCAATGGCACTAAAAACTGGATAACCAATGGCGGTACAGCCAGTGTGTATCTGGTTTTTGCCCAAACCGATAAAGAAAAAAGGCACCACGGCATTAATGCCCTGATTGTAGAAAAGGATATGCCCGGCTTTGTTGTGGGCAAGAAAGAAAAAAAGCTGGGGATCCGGGGTTCCGATACCCACTCGTTGATGTTTACCGATGTAAAGGTGCCCAAAGCTAACAGGATTGGCGAAGATGGCTTTGGTTTTAAGCTGGCCATGGCGGTATTAAATGGCGGCCGGATTGGTATTGCTGCCCAGGCGCTGGGCATTGCGGCCGGGGCGTATGAGCGAGCCTTAAAATATTCCAAAGAACGCAAAGCTTTTGGAGTTGAAATATCCAAACATCAGGCTATTCAGTTTAAGCTGGCCGACATGGCCACAAAAATAGAAGCTTCCCGTTTGCTGGTTTTAGCGGCTGCCCGGTTGAAAGATGCCAACGAAGATTTTACCAAAGCCAGCGCCATGGCCAAGTTGTTTGCTTCGCAAACGGCCATGGATGTTACCGTTGAGGCCGTGCAAATCCATGGTGGTTATGGCTATGTGCAAGAGTTTCATGTAGAGCGGATGCTGCGGGATGCCAAGATCACCCAGATATATGAGGGCACTTCAGAAATTCAAAAAATTGTTATCTCCCGGGAAATCTTGAAATAATGATGGGGCCCGAATCTTGATAAAGTGCAAAAAAGTTGCAAAAATTCTTTTGCAAGTACTTTTCGTTAGTTAGATTTGTCTAAGAATTTTTTGCATAATAGTGCTTAACTGTAGTACAGAGTGATTTACCATCATGGAAGATTATAATAAAATCATTGAGTCTTTAGGCGTCAGGTTCATTAAGGCCAAGAAAATAAATGTTGTGCAGCCGGTAACCATCGAGAATTTTTACGATGTGGAAAACACGGTTATCCTGGTAACTTCCGGTGGGGTTGGCTTTGGTAAGGCCGGCAAGGAGACCTTTGCCAAAGAAGGGCAAATATTATTTATTCCCGGAGGCAAGAACGTGCGCCTTACCTATGGCACCAATGCCAAGCTGTCCCTTACCAATGATGAGTTCATCTCGCGCAAAGAATTGTACATCCAAACCCATTCCGAAGGCAGCGCCAGCAGTAGCGACAGCTACAGCTATGTAACCTTTGAGGCCAAGGTGTTTAACTCGGTGAATTTTTTTGCTTCCCTGGATATTGAGCCCTTTGTTATTAAGAATGATAATATCAACTATATTATCAGCCAGATCCTGCATGAAACCAATTCTGAGGAGCCGGGCAAGAACCGGGTGGTAAAGCTTAAGACTGAACACCTGGTTATAGAAATTATCCGCTATATTGTTAACAACAATTTATTTGTTGAGCAACTGGCCACCAACAGTACGTATTTTAAAGACCCGCGGCTGATTGACATTTTTAATTATATCAAGGAAAACATCAACGGGGACTTGTCGAATAAGGTGCTGGCCAATGTGGCCAATGTTTCGGAAGATTATGTAGGCCAGTATTTTAAAATGCTGACCGGCATTAACCCGCAGGATTATATTGAGTACCAGCGCATGGAGGAAGCGGTTAATTTATTGCGTACGACCAAAAAGAGTATTCGCGATATTGGCCGTGATGTAGGCTATAAAGACACCGCCTACTTCTGCCGCAGGTTTAAGATGATGTTCGGTATTCCGGCCGGCAAGATGAGGCGCAGGGAATCGTTAATGAACATTTAAGCCATTCATGGCCGTAATGGCCCCGGCAATTTCTTTTAGTATATGGGGGTCCTTCTCGGTGGCGTTGCCAATAACTAAGGTGTCGGCCCCGGCCTCTAAGCTACTGTAGGCTTCATCAAAAGAGCAGATGCCCCCACCCACAATCAAAGGCAGGGTAATGCTTTTTCTCACCCGGGTTATCATGGCCGGGCGCACGGGCTCGGCTGCTCCGCTGCCGGCATCTAAATAAATAACCTGCTGGCCCATAAGCTCACCGGCCAGGGCCGTGGCTGCGGCAATATCCGCTTTATGATAAGGTATGGGCAGGGTGTTGCTCATATAAGAGGCGCTGGAGGTGGTGCCGATAAGTAAATAGCCGGTAGGGATTGCGGCCAGGCCAAGTTTCTTTACCAGCGGGGCAGCCGCCACCTGCTTGCTGATCAGGAATTCCGGGTTGCGCCCCGATATCAGCGATAAAAATAACAGGGCATCGGCATGCGCAGAAATCTGGTTCAGTCCTCCGGGGAAGAGCACCACCGGCTTATCGGACGCGCTTTTGATGGCCTGCACTACAGCATCAATTTTATTGTGGGTGACCAGGCTGCCGCCAACAAAAATGTAGTCTGCCCTTACCTCATTGGCAACAGCAATAAGTTTGGCCAGGCCTTTTCCCGGATATGTGTTTTCGGGGTCAACCAATAGGGCCAGGCTTTTTTTATTCCTGTGGAACATCCGCTTTGTTTTTTTCTTCGAGATAGTCAATCAGCATTTGTTGGGCCTTTTTTAATAAAACCGTGCTGCCCTGTTGCAGGGCCAGGGCCACAAACGGCAAAATAATTTTATGCAAGGTGGCATACTTGCCGGAATCATCGGGTTTTTCTTCGGTCTTTAGTTTGCTGTCCAGGTAACGGTCGAGGATGGTATAGCCCACGTACAAAATACCTCCTGCCACGGCCATGGCCTTGCCAAACTCAACCAGGCGGTCAGCGGAGCTGTTTAACTCTTTATACAGGGCTTGCTGATGTGCTGCTGCAGCCGCTTTGAGGTCGGCTTTGCGCTTCTTCTTGCCTATATCGTTATGCCTCTTCACCATCATCTTCCGTATCAATTAAAGCATCCTCTATCCTCTGCTGCAGCCTGATGTGTACCTTAAAGACGATCAGCAGGATTAATACCAGCAGATAAAAGCCGGTAACGATAAAATAGCCCCAGTACATACTCTCCAGCACACGGTTTAACAAGGTGGCCAGTGATAAGGAAAGAAAAATGATGATCATCACCAGCAGGAAGGCCAGCACAATACCGGCTATAATCCGGGCACCAACTTTTGCCACCTCTTCTTTAACCTCAAGTTTTACCAGTTCCAGTTTGGCTTCAATAAGGCCGGTCAGGTGTTCAACGATAACATCCAGCTTAAGAAACCGAAACAACTTGCTTTTTTCCGGGGTATCCATGGTTTAGCTATTTCTTGAGGTTAGGGTAATCACTACGTACAATTTCTTTTATGCCGGCTAAATAAGGTGTGGGGGCAAAGGAAAAATGTTGCTCGAATTTACGGCTGTCAAAATTATAATCACGGTCGTACTGATAAATCATTTCTACCATTTCCCGCATAATGGGCACAAACAGACCGATAAGCCTAACCATAAGTTTAGGGGCCACCTGGTAGTTGGGCGCTACCCCCATCTCCCTGGCAATGGCCTCAATCCATTCCCGGCCGGTAGGCGGCTTAGCTGAGGTGGGCAGGTGCCAGACCTGGTTATAGGCATCAGGGGTATTGCCCAGTAAAGCGGTGGCGCGGCCAGCATCGGGGGTATAGGTAAAGGCATGGGGGTGGTCCACCGAACCCATCCAGTTGGCCTTTTTGCCCTTGCTTAAGGGCTTAAAAACCGTTTCTGTAAGCATGCTGGTATTTTTAATACCCGGTCCGTAAAAATCGGCCGAACGGGCAATCAAGGCAGTAAGTTTACCTTCAGCCACGCTGTCTAATACCATATTGGCTATAGTTGCCCTTACCTTCCCCTTTTTACTGGGCGGGTTAATGGGGGTTTCTTCGGTCATGCCACTGAGGTAACGGGCATCATACATATAAATATTATCGAAGAACACCAGTTTGGCCCCGTGGGCAATGCAGGCGTCAATAACGTTGGCCATCAATCGGGGCCAGCTTTGCTGCCAGGTTTTCAGGTTGTAAGGGAGTCCTGCAGTCAGATAAACTACCGATGACCCGGCTACTGCCTGTAATGTTTCTTCTGGTTGTAACAGGTCGGCTGTTACCAGTTGATCATCAGGGTTAACCTTTACGGGGTGGCGGCTTACCAGGCGGATGCCGGAAGTGTACTCCGGTAAAGCTTTTGCCAGTTCAATCCCTATGGCACCTCCTGACCCTAATATTGTTTGCATGGCGTTAACTTTTTTACTCTGGAATAAAGTTTATTCCACGAAGTTATACGTGTTATCCCGGACAAAGATAACCAATATCAGCAGGAATAGGGTATCAGGACGGAAGGGGGGTTAAAAAGCCAACTCTACCTGGAAGCGGAACATAATAATGTCGTCCCTGCCCACTTGCCGGAGGAGGGTAAGGTCGGTTTGTGCTTTCAGGCTATGGCCGACAACATATTTTGATACGCCAAAAGTATATTGGTCAATATCTCCACGCTGGGTTTCCGGGTCCTGGTTAACGTACGTGTAGCGCAGGCCTACCTCATAAAAGTTTTTAAATAAGTAGGCGCCCTGGATATTAAACGCCTCCCCGGTATAAAAGGCCTGGGTTACCTCGCCACCGGGCTCGGTGGCCACTACCGCCCCGCCTTTGGCAATGCGGTTGGCGTATTCTGCCATGACAAAAACACCCCGGTATTTATATACCATATCAAGCATCACCATTTCCAGGTCGCGTGGCGTATCTAACCAGGGCCCCAGTTGGGCATTGGCGCGAACCGCCCCGGCATTATAGTCATAGGTAGCGCCCAAGGCCAGCTTAGGGGTTGGCTCGCGCAGCAGGTCGCTTTGAAAGTAATCGCCTTTTTTGGCAAACAAGCCCATCGGCAACAGCTCAATACGGCCGGTAAAGTCATAGCCTTTTTTGTTTTTGATGGTAACGTTGCGCCCTTCCCCTTTGGCCAGCGAGATAATTTCGCGCATAACCGCCCGTTTGCCCACCCGGTGGTGGTGATGAAGCTGGATGCCCAGGTCACGGTCAATATTAAATCTTGCGTTAAGCACACTGCGGTCAACAAACTGCAACTTCTGGGAAGAAACCACCCGCTCACGGTTGCCGGGCAGCTTGGTTTGCCCGAACCACAAATAAAAATTGCCGGCAAAATTCCACTTCAGCACCGCATCAAGGATGATCCGGGAAACCCCATTGGTTTCGGGGCCGGCCCCGCCTATGTCGCGGTTGGAAATACCCAGCTCTACTTTATACACCAGCTTCGGGCTAAAGGCAAAACCGTCAAATTTCAGGCGGAAGCGCCTGGTGGAAACATTGTCGGCATAGCCCTTGGTAACGGGGTTATAAAAGCCTTCGTACAGGGTTGAAAAGCGTAAGCCGAATTTCAGCGAAAAGGACGAATCGGCTGCCATTGCCCGGATGCCTTTGCCAAAGACATTGTGGGTTAGGTCCTGCGCTGTTGCTGTGCTGGTGAGTAATGAAACCATCAACACCAGGGTGGCTAAAAAGGGTTTATTTTGCTTGGTCATAGTCAAGGTCAGACGGGATCAACGGTACAAAAGAAAGGATATTATTATTGAGTTATTATGCCGGTGTTAAGAGGTAACAAATTGATAACATTAAGCCGGCAGGCAGGCTCAGGTGCCCGATGTTTTGTTTGATTTGTACAGTTATATCTTTTTATTGTCCATATAATGTTAACAGAATGTTAATATTGCCAAAGGGTGCTTGCTAAAATCTATCTCTACTTTTGAGCAGATTTTAAAATCCCCCAAACACGTAACCATGGAATATACTTTTCTTGACTTTGTGTCCCTGCTTGGAGCATTGGGCTTCTTTATTTATGGGATGAAAGTAATGAGCGAGGGCATTCAAAAGGTGGCCGGCTCTAAAATGCGCAAAATCCTGGGCGCCATGACCTCCAACCGCTTTAAAGGCGTTTTTACCGGTTTCCTGCTTACGGCCCTGGTACAGTCTTCCTCGGCTACCACTGTAATGGTGGTAAGTTTTGTCAATGCCGGCCTGCTCAATCTGGTGGAGTCTATCGGGGTAATTATGGGGGCCAATATTGGCACTACGGTTACCGCCTGGATTATTTCACTCATTGGCTTTAAAGTCAAGATTTCGGCCTATGCCTTGCCCATTATCGCGATTGGGGCGCCCCTTCTTTTTGTGTCGAAAAGCAAGCCGCGTGCCTGGGGCGAAGTGTTCATTGGCTTTGCCCTGTTGTTTATGGGCCTGGCCGCCCTTAAAGGGGCCGTGCCGGATTTGAAATCCAACCCTGAGATCCTGTCTTTCCTGCAGCATTATGCCGACATGGGCTACCTGTCGATTATCATGTTTGTGGCCATTGGCACCCTGGTTACCGTGGTGGTGCAGTCATCGAGTGCGGCCATGGCGGTTACCCTGGTGATGGCCAACCAGGGCTGGATACCCTTTGAACTGGCCGCAGCTATGGTGCTGGGCGAAAACATTGGCACCACCATTACGGCCAACCTGGCCGCCCTGATTGCCAATGTGCATGCCAAGCGGGCCGCCCGGGCCCACTTTATCTTTAATATCGGGGGGGTGGTGTGGATGCTCATTGTGTTTATCCCTTTCTTAAAGGGCATTAACGCCTATATGGAAGCCACTATGGGGTCATCGCCTTTTGCCCAGGCTACGGCCATTCCCATTGGCTTGTCTATCTTCCATACCCTGTTCAATATCATCAATACCACCATGATGGTTTGGTTTGTGCCGCAAATAGCCCGGCTGGTGACGAAAATGGTGCCTTCCAAAGGGGATGACGATGAATTCCACCTGGAGTTTATCGGCATGAATATTATGCCCACCCCCGAGATTTCCATCCTTGAGGCAAGAAAAGAGGTGGCCAAATTTGCTAAAATTACCACCCGGATGTCGGAGTTCACCCATGTGCTGATTGCCAAAAAGCAGCATAAGTCGCGCCAGAAGATGATGGACAAGATGAAGCACTACGAGGAAATCACCGACCGGATGGAAGTAGAAATTGCTACCTTCCTGGCCAAGGTGTCGGAAGGTAATATCAGTGAGGAGTCGTCTTTTAAAATCAGGGCCCTGCTGAGTATTAATAATGACCTGGAAAGAATAGGGGATATTTTCTATCAGATATCGCTGACCATCGAAAGGCAACTTGAGTCGGCACAATGGTTCTCAGAAGAACAGATTACCAACCTGTTGAAGATTTATACTTTGCTTGATGAGGCGCTGAATATTATGCGGCATAACCTGAATAATGATTATTCAAAAGTTACCATTGACGCAGCCCTTAACAAAGAACGGGAGATCAATGCCCTGCGTAACGAACTGCGCAGGGATTACCTGAAGCGGGTAGAAAAAGGTGAGTACCATGTAAAAGATGCTATCCACTACATAGAACTGATAAACGCCTGTGAAAAAGTAGGCGACCACGTAATTAATGTGAGTGAGGCGGTAACCGGGCAGATTTAACTACACGTGTTTTTGTGCCCGGAAAAGTTTTATCGCGGGCAACCAGGAAACCTGTCTTTTTATCCTCACCATAGCGCAACAATTTCCGGCATTTTATGTTGCTTTGTAGTATGGATAACCTGCGGCCAACAGAACTGCCTGCCTGGAAAAAATTGCAACAGCATTATGCGGAGTTCAACACCACTACGTTGGCTGCGCTGTTTGCCGAAGACAAAGCCAGGTTTGACCGTTTTTCCATCACCTGGCAGGATTTTCTGGTAGATTATTCCAAGAACAAGGTTTCCGGCCAGACCCTGCAGTTATTATTTTCCCTGGCCCGCGAAGCCGGCTTGCCGGCCGCTATAGAGGCCATGTTTAGCGGGGAAAAGATTAACCTTACCGAAAACCGGGCGGTTTTGCATACCGCCTTGCGCAACCGCAGCAACAGGGCGGTAATGGTGGAAGGGAAAGATGTGATGCCGGCTGTGAACAAGGAACTGGCCAAAATGCAGGCCTTTTGCCACCGGGTGCATGGGCAGGGCTGGCGTGGTTTCACCGGCAAGCCCATAAAATATATCGTAAATATTGGTATTGGCGGCTCCGACCTGGGCCCGGCCATGGTTACCGAAGCCTTAAGGCCTTACCACCTGGAACAAATCACGACTTATTTTGTCTCCAATGTTGATGGTACCCACATGGCCGAAACCTTGGCCAGGGTTGATCCGGGGCAAACCCTTTTCCTTATTGCCTCAAAAACCTTCACCACCCAGGAAACCATGACCAATGCCCACACCGCCCGGCAGTGGCTGGTTGACCGGCTGGGCAGTGAGGCGGCCGTGGCCCATCATTTTGTTGCCTTGTCAACCAATGCCGCAGCCGTGGCCGCCTTTGGCATCAACCCCGATAACATGTTTGTGTTTTGGGACTGGGTGGGAGGCCGCTATTCATTGTGGTCGGCCATTGGTTTATCTATTGCCCTGACTATCGGCTTTGAGGGATTTACCAACTTGCTGGAAGGCGCCCATCAAATGGATATGCATTTCAGGTATGCCCCTTTTGAACAGAACATACCTGTTATTCTGGCGATGATAGGTATTTGGTATAATAATTTTTATGGCTATGAAACGGAAGCCATCCTGCCTTATGACCAGTACCTGCACCGCCTGGCGGCCTATTTTCAGCAAGGCAATATGGAAAGCAATGGCAAATCGGTAGATAAGCAGGGGCGCCAGGTGGACTATCAGACCGGGCCCATCGTTTGGGGCGAGCCGGGCACTAACGGCCAACATGCTTTTTACCAGCTTATCCACCAGGGCACTAAAATTATCCCGGCCGATTTTATTGCCCCGGCCATCAGCCATAACCCCCTGGGCGACCACCACCAAAAGCTGCTGGCCAATTTTTTTGCCCAGACCGAAGCCCTGATGCAAGGCAAAACCGCGGCAGCCGTGCAGGCAGAAATGGCCGCGCAGGGGAAAAGCGCAGCCGAAACAGATAAACTGTTGCCGTTTAAGGTTTTTGCCGGTAACCGGCCAAGCAACACCATTCTGATTAAGAAAATTACCCCCAATACCCTGGGTAGCCTGATTGCCATGTATGAGCATAAAATTTTTGTTCAGGGAATTGTCTGGAATATCAACAGTTTCGACCAGTGGGGGGTAGAACTGGGAAAACAACTGGCAGGCAATATTTTACCGGCATTGGCCGGTGAACAACCGGTTACCGATCATGATTCCTCTACCAATGGCCTGATTAATGCCTATAAAAAAATGCGCCAATGAGTTTGCCGCCACTTTACCCGTTAAAGTTTACGCCTATCTTAAAGCCCACCCTCTGGGGTGGCCGGAAACTGCGCAGCAGGTTGCATAAACCTTTGCCGGAAGATGAGCTTATCGGGGAGTCGTGGGAAATATCGGGCGTTAAAGACAATATATCCGAGGTTGCCAACGGGCCCCTGGCGGGCCAAAGCCTGGTTACCTTACTTGAAGATTACCGGGGAGCGTTGCTGGGCGAACAAGTGTATGCCCGGTTTGGTGCTGACTTTCCGCTGCTGGTTAAATTTATTGATGCCAACCAGGATTTGTCTATCCAGGTACACCCTGATGATACGCTGGCCCGACAACGGCACAATAGCTTTGGTAAAACCGAGATGTGGTACGTTATTGATGCCGAACCCGGGGCTACCCTGATATCGGGGTTTAACCGGCCAACCAGCCGGGAAGAATATCGGGCCTATTTTCAGCGCGGGCAGCTCCTGGACTTGCTTAACCGGGAGCAGGTAGCCCCGGATGACGTATTTTTTTTGCCGGCCGGCCGGGTACACACCATTGGCCGCGGCCTGCTGATTGCCGAGATCCAGCAAACCTCGGATATTACCTACCGCATCTATGACTTTGACCGTGTTGACAAAGCCGGCAACAAACGGCAACTCCATGTTGAAGAGGCCCTGGCCGCGATAGATTTTAGTTTTTATACGGATTATAAAACCGCTTATGATAAGCAGGCAACCACTGCGGAGCTGGCCGCCTGCCGCTACTTTATTTGTAACCGCATCCTGGCCGGCCAACCGGTTACCCGGAACTATAAGCATACCGGTTCTTTTGTTATTTTGATATTCCTGCATGGCCAGGGCACGCTGGAATGTGCGCAGGGAAATTTTGCTTATACTACAGGCGACACCTGGCTGTTGCCCGCCTGTACCAACGAAATAACCCTGGTTCCCCGCCAGCCGGGCAAAGTGTTAGAAGTTTACCTGCCTTCCTGAACCGCCCTAATTGGTTAGCCCAGCTATAATTTGTTGATAAAAAAGGGCTTGCAAGCCCCCTCAATATTTAGGGTTTGTGTGAATAACACGGGTTAATGCTTACCTGATCGGCATAAAAGTTCATGCGCGTACTGCCCCTGTCCAGGGGTTGCACGGTTTCAACCTTGTCGAGTTTATGGTTATAAAACACCTCCACCAGGCGGTTTCCCAGCCGGTAGAGGTTTATCTTAAACCCGTAGTAGCGGATGGCCATAATAAACTCACCTTCGGCATACAACACCCGGCATTGTTGGGTCAGGGGCAGCAGGAAAAAATCGTTGGTCATAGGCATTGTATGAAGATAGGGCAAAAGTCCGGGTTTTGCAAAGGAATTAAAACGCATCTTCAAAATGGTCGATGACCGGTTGCCGCCCATCCCAGACAATGGCGATGATATCGAAACGCAGGGCCCCGGCCCAGTCGGCTGCTTTTACATACGCCTCTGCTGCGGCATAAATTCTTTCCTTCTGAGGTTCCGAGACAAACGTTTCCGGGTAACCGAAGGCAATATTTTTGCGGGTTTTAACCTCCAAAAAGATAAGGGTGTTGTCTTGCCGGGCAATAATATCAATTTCACCCCGGCCAAAGCGGTAGTTGCGGGCCAGCACTTCATAGCCGTTGGCATGCAGAAAATCTACGGCAAAAGATTCGCCCCGGTCCCCTGTTTTCTTAGGCAAGATCATTATAAGCGAATGTTATGTTATCTAAAAACCGGCCCCAAAATAGTGCTGGCCACAGGGAAACAAGTACCCTGCGGCCAGCAAAACAAAGAAAGCTAAATGTTATTGGTTTACCTCTGTTGTAGAAAATATCCCTGGTTCTTCGGGTGCATTATTATTAGTGTTTAATTCATCGTCTGAATAGGGCAACCTTTGTGGTTGTCCTGGTGCCGTGCCAGTATTAAGTGGAAAAGGCACTATCAGATCCGGGTCATCTTTGGCAAGCCTGCGAACATCGTTAAACGCCATATACATTTGCATTCCGGACACATATCTTTCTTCTATTACCTCCCGCAGAAAAGCCCTGTCGGCAGCAATGTTGTCGGGGTTTTCTATACCACCTGCGGCAAAGTCAGCGGCATCATAATCAGCATACAAATATGATTCGCCCTGGAAGTTGGCGTTTACATGGCCGCCTGTATTCATAAACTGCCGCCACTCGTTTAGGTACCCAAGGGCTGCAGCAGACACGCCATTAGCCCTGGCCTCACATTCGGCCATAATTAACAAGTTTTCAGCATAGGAAACCAGATTTTGGGGTTCAAATTGTTCAATAATTCCCTGGTTTGCCGAAGCGCTGGTTTCATCAATCGTATAGTACATAAACCTGGCTGTTTCATCGGTTTTGGCATTGTTACGGTCAACCGTTGTATTGCTTGGGTCTAATAGCTGCATTAGATAGCTATTGCCGGTACCAATGTCACCTTGCCTTGAGCCGGCTAAAATTTGCCAAAACAGGTTTTTGTCCCCGGAAGCAATTTCAGGGTCGCCCCTGGGGATAAACTTCATGTTATTATCATTAGAGGAAATACCATTTGCAGCAGCGGATAAAGCTTGCGGGTACATCTTCATTTGCAAATAATACCTTGCCTGCAATGTGGCTGCCGCTTCAGCCCACTTCCCTGCATCCCCTTCATAATAAATGTCTGCCGGCAGCGACCTTGAAGTAGCGCTATTGAGGTCGGTTATAGCTTGGTCCAATAATGCAATTGCAGCCGTAAAAACTTCACTTTGGCGATCAAATTTTGGGTCGGCAATTTCCGGGTTGTCAATTTCCGAGTAGGGGACATCACCAAATAAGGAGGCGGCTGTACCAATTGCATGCGCTTCGAGTACCTTACAGATACCCGTTAGCAACATGTCTTGAGGTACTATCTCCCGAATATGCCTTACATTAGGAATAACGCCTACATAATACCTGCTCCAGGTACCAACAGACTCGGCCGTGGAAATATCGTACCCATAGATATTGGAGTATAATGAAGTAAAACCGGTAAGGTGGCCGCTCCACATGCCTGCTATACGGTTTAGGTGGCCCCCTTGTGCAACCGAGTTGGCCAGCATAGCCCCTGTGAGGAATAATTCGGCCTCTACATCCTGCGGGGTTATTTTATTTGGGTTGTCATTAATCCCCTCAACAAGGCTTTCGCATGACGCAAATATCAAGCCAAATATGATCAATAATGATTTTATCGTTTTCATTTATGTCAAGTTTTCTGATTAAAAATTAATTGCTACTGAGAACAAGAGTGATCTTGTGCTCGGGTTGGTAAAGTAGTCTAACCCAAAGCCGCTACTTACCCCATATTGGTTAATCTCAGGGTCTATACCCTCAATTTTCGACCAAAGGAACAAGTTTCTGCCCGTGGCGGTAAATACAATTGAGCTAAGCTTGGTGGCTTCCTGAAACCTGGGAAAGTTTAGTGTGTAGCTTAGCGAAAGTTCCCTTAAGCGGGTAAAAGTAGCATCTTTAATAGAGAAGTTGTAGGCTTGGTTATCTCCAAACCCACCACCAATACCATGCCGGTACCAAGTTTCATCGAGCAATACATTACCACCGCCAAAGTTTTCAACATTTCCGCGCACGGTGGTGCCGGCAGGGATCAAGTCACCATCAAAGTTAACCAGGTCTTCCGTGGTGGTAAAGTAATTTGCTGTTTCCTGGGTGGTGCCAAACCTTCTCAACACCCATAAGGTCCTAGGCGAAAATTCACCACCTTGCGAATGTTCAAATAACACGTTTAAAGCTAACGATTTCCATCTTGCACGAAGCCCAATGCCTGACCGCCAGTCAGGGTTAGGGTCTCCCAATACTACAGGGCGGTCTGTTAATTGAGGGAAGCCATTGGCATCAAGGTCAAAAGACCCATCGGGGTTTGTCTTGGACCCGGTGCCATATAAAACGCCCAACGGATGGCCAACGATAGCCCTGGAACTAACGGATGCCCCTGGTGTGAGGTCAATAGTTTCTGTTCCTTGAAGGTCGGTAACTAAATTGTTGTTGTCCCCATAGTTACCAAAAATGCCTAAACCCCAATCGCCTTTATTTATAATAGTATAATCAAAGTCCATTTCAAAGCCCTTATTTTCCATCGTTGCCGCATTGGCATACTGGGTAGAATAACCAGATGATGGTGTTAGGTCTAGGTTGATTAATATTCCCGTTATCCTGTTTTGATAATAAGTAGCGCCAATAGCCAACTTCTCTTCAAAAAGCCTCACGTCAGCACCCAGTTCCCACTCTGTTTTAATTTCAGGTTCAAGGTCAGGGTTGCCCAGGTTATTATCTAGCCTAAAACCTCCGCCAAACTGGCTTATGCTAAGCGGGTCGCTATAAGTAGAATAACTAAACCCACCTTCGGCTAAAGTTTCAAACCTATGAGCACCTGGTTGTACCCCTACCTTACCCCAGGTGGCCCTCAGTTTGGCAAAAGACAATACCGAACCACCAATATCAAAAGCATCGGTCAACCTCCAGGCTAAATCAACAGCAGGATAGAAGTATGACCCTTTTACGGAGGAGGCCGCCTCTATTGCCCCGGAAAAGTTAACATTTAACTGGTCAAACATATCAAACCCAAATATGGCATAGCCCCTGTTAGACCTACGGAATATTTTGTTGTTGGCTACCTCTGAGGCATCCCGAGAAGTGTTTAAGTCAGTAGTTTGCTTTTTGGTATTCACCTGAAAGCCCTCTATTAAAGCATAGTTACTACGTGTTTTCCTGTCGTTAATATTCCAGCCAATAGTAGCCTGCAATGATATGTTAGAGGTAATATTAAAGTTTCCTTTGGCAATACCATCAAAATTAATTTGCGTTTCACTTATTCCTTCTTCGGCAAAAGATCCGGAAATATTTGATGCCGAACCAATTGGAAAGAAATATACGCGGGCATCGGTGTAATAATCCACCCCTCCACGTAAAATTATTTGCAGCCAGTCAATTGGGGTAACGGTAAACTGTGGGGTAACCATAAACCTGTTAACCCTTGTTGAACTTTCCTGCTCTCGGGTAGTCCACATAGGGTTATTATAGGTGGGGTTGTATGAATCGGCCATGTATCTCCTGTACGAACGTTGCCTTTTAGTAAAAGCCTGGCCGGAGTTATCATAATATGTTCCTATATAATCGGTGTTGTCAAAGTCAGGAGGGGTCCTTAACAAACCCAGGAGCAAGCCGGCCGTATTGGAACTTTGCTGAATTCTATTAGAGTAACTATTGATATAACTGGCTTTATTAGAAAAACTCAACCAGTTGTTGATATGAAAGTTGTTGTTTAACCTTACGTTAGTACGATCATAATTAGAACCAATTATAATCCCCTCCTGGTCCAGCCGGGCAAGGCTAAAGAAAAAATTAGCATCTTTACTGCCCCCGCTTGCCGTCAGGTCGTGCTGAAAGAACTGGCCATCTTGAAATGCCCCGTCCCAATTGGAGTCAACATAAGTTTCTCTTGAGTTCTTGGTTACAATCGGATAATAACGTGTGCCGTTAGTCGCTTCAAAATATCTCCCCGATTCATCAAAAACATCGTTCCCCCCGGCCCTGTCAGGGATATAGTCTCCCCATGATTCGGCCCTGGTTGGGCTATAAACACCATTCCTTCCTTGCCCAAAAGTTGTTTGCATAGGTATCCGGGTGTTTATTTGATCTAAGGAATAGGTTCCTTTATAAGATATGTTTAACTTATTGGCACTGCCGTTTTTAGTTGTAATTACAATTACACCATTAGCCGCCCGTGACCCCCATAGTGCAGCAGCAGAAGCCCCTTTGAGAATTTGCATCGACTCAATATCATTAGGGTTCAAGTCATTTAAACGAGATTGCTGCGATGTGCCGCCACTTCGGCCTCCATTGCCCAGGCCATAATAAGTGGTGTTGCTTATCGGCACCCCGTCAACGATTATCAAAGGGTTACTTGACCCTGAAATTGTATTGGCACCACGTATGCGTATTGTGGTTCCGGCACCGGGGTCCCCGTTTGACCTTTGCACTTGAACATTAGATGCTCTGGCGCCAATACTGTTAATTAGCATGGCTTCCCCTGAACGCACCATGTCTTCCGGGGGCACAACCGATGCCGTAGAACCCAGTTCGTCTCGTTTCTGCTCAAACCCAAGGGCACTTATCACAATTTCCTCAAGCTGTGATACGTCTTCGGCCAGTTGCACATTAATGGTTGTTTGGCTACCTACGGTTATCGTTTGGTTTTGGTAGCCAATAAAACTAAAAACAAGGACATCCCCCGGGTTTACCAAAAGACTATACTTGCCGTCAAAATCAGTAGTTGTGCCCGTAGTTGTACCTTGGACGACAACGTTTACTCCTGGCAAAGGTTGGTTGCTGGTATCAGTAACCTTCCCGGTAATTGTCTGCCCCTGGGCAAACACATCAACTATGCCCAAAAGCAACAACACAGTTAAATACAGTAAATTGTACTTCATAGAATTATGGATTAAGTAAAACAATTACGATACTTCAAATAAAATTAAGTTATAAGATTAGTAAAAAGAACAGATAAATACAACCCGGTTTATGTAAACGGGTTAACACCAGGTGGCTTTGTCCTCAAAAAATTGCACCAATGCTTGACAGGGAGTGCTAAGCAAGCGGTCATTTTATCCGGTCAACCTCAGTATAAGTCCGCTTCATCTGGTTATGCCATTATGTCATTATAGATTTTACCGAAACTTCAACTTCGCCCAAATCCAGCATAGCGTTAACAAGGGATACTTTGGTAAAGCTGGCAATATCGTCCGCTAGAATGCGGGCTTTCTTTAACTTGCCGGCCGCAACGAGGGCCTCCCTCTTTACCCCTTGCAACAACGGTCTTGCCGGTGTCCACCAGGATTGGCCGTCAAAAAAAGCCAGGTTGGCGTAGTAGCTGTCGGTGACTAACCCCTGGCGAATGATTATAATATCATCGGCTTCTCCCCTTTGCCGGTATAAGTTATCTAATACCATTCGGTTGGCAAATTTATATCCATAGCAAGGGTCTTTGCCGGGGACAATTTTAAGTGATTTTATCACCGGGTTTTGATAAGGGGTAAACCCAGAGGCAATTACATCATGGTTATACACTATCCGGCACTTATATTTACCCTGGAGGGGGGTGTTTTGAATGACCGTGGTCAGGTCAATGGGTTTATGTGTTGGGAAAAACCTTGCGAAAACTTTAGTTACCCGTTTCTGGTGAAGCTTGAGCAACTGGGGCTTACCTTCAGTACAACAAATAGTTTCAATAAACCGGCACATATATTTTGTCTATCATTTCTTGATACTCTTGTTTGGGGTTGCTTAAGAAGTGTATTCCCCCGCCACTTTTATAAAGGAGTTGCTTATTTTTCTTTTCTATAAAGCGGATCATTACCCCGCTATCAAAGCTTTTGCCGTCATAAATGCCAAAAACCCCGGTATAAAAGCCCCGTTTATAGTTTTCAACATAGTCGATAATTTCAAGGGTTTTTTTCTTCGGGGCCCCGCAGATAGAACCGGCCGGAAGCATAGCGTAAATTATGTCCCCCAACCGGCTGCCTCCCCTGTCGTTAATAGTGCCGGTAATTTTTGAGCTTACCTGCAGCAGGTTCTTATGGTTTGTTTTTAGTTTATCGATATACCGGAAACGTTCTACCTGCACATTTGCGGCACAAATACTCATGTCATTACGAATTAGGTCAACAATGGTTAAATGTTCGGCCATTTCCTTCTTATTGGCGAGAATTTGTTCCCTGGCAGAAAATAAATCAGCATCAATTGTACCTTTCATCGGGAAAGCGGCTATTTGGCCCTTGGCAACCCTAACAAACCTCTCCGGTGAAAATACCACAAACCGGTTTTTATACCAAAGCTTATACCTGGCCTTGCTTTGGTAAAAGATGTCTTTCAGGCTGTGTGGTGTTTCTATGCGGGTTGCAAAGGTTAAATTAAGCAGGTACGTGTTGCCCGCTGATATTTCCCGGTGGACCCTGTCGAAAGCTTTTTTGTATTCAGGAAAGCTAACTGCTCTGGCTTTAAGCTCAGGTTTTGGGAGGCGGGTTTCAGGGTAGCGGAAATTTTTCTTACCCCTTATATCATAAAGTATTTCCCCCGGGTTAATATCAGTTAGTGGGATGACCAGATTGGTGTTGCACTTAAAATCAGCCATAAAGAAAAAAGGCGTCCGGTAGCCTGTGAGTTTGTTTATGGTGTTGATAGCTTCTGCCTTATTCATTGAATTTTTGTACAAAACACATTGTTTGGTTGGGGTGTTTTACCCACTGGCCCAGTTTTCCCGGTCAAGGCTGCGGTATTGGATGGCTTCGGCCAGGTGTTCTATTTTAATTTCCTCGCTGGCGGCCAGGTCGGCAATGGTACGCGCTACTTTTAGAATGCGGTCGTACGCCCGGGCCGACAACCCAAGTTTTTCCATGGCGGTTTTCAGCAAGGCACGGCCGGCACTGTTTATCTCGCAGACATCCTTCACCATGGCTGAGGGCATCATGGCGTTGGCGTGTACCTCCTTATTTTGCGCAAACCTTTGGTGCTGGATTTCCCGGGCGGCAATAACCCGCTGGCGGATGGCCTCGCTGCTCTCGTTTTTACGGTTATCGGCTATCTGCTCGAAGGGCACCGGGGTTACTTCTACATGCAGGTCTATGCGGTCGAGCAACGGCCCGCTGACTTTGTTCAGGTAGCGCTGCACTACCCCGGGCGCACATACACATTCCTTTTCGGGGTGGTTGTAATAGCCACACGGGCAGGGGTTCATACTGGCAATCAGCATAAAATTGGCGGGAAACTCCAGGGATATTTTGGCCCGCGAAATGGTTACCCTGCGCTCTTCCATGGGCTGGCGCATTACCTCCAGTACCGTGCGTTTAAATTCCGGTAGTTCGTCTAAAAACAGCACTCCGTTGTTGGCCAGCGATATCTCTCCGGGCTGGGGGTTACCGCCCCCGCCTACCAGGGCCACATCGGAGATGGTGTGGTGCGGGGCCCGGTAGGGGCGCTGGGTCATCAGGGTGGCGTCTTTGCCGAGCCGGCCGGCTACCGAGTGTACCTTGGTGGTTTCCAGGGCTTCGTGCAGGGTAAGCGGGGGCAGAATTGAAGGCAGCCGCTTGGCCAGCATGGTTTTACCGGCCCCGGGCGGGCCGATCATAATAACATTATGACTGCCGGCAGCCGCTATTTCCAGGGCCCGTTTAATATTTTCCTGCCCTTGTACGTCACTGAAGTCAACCGCATAATCATTCAGGTGGTAGGTAAACACATCGCGGGTGTCAACAACCGTAGGGGCAATGTGTTTTTCCCCGGTAAGGAAACCTATGGCTTCGGCCAGGGTGGTTGCCCCGATGATTTCCAGGTCGTTGACAATGGCCGCCTCGCTGGCGTTTTCCCGGGGCAAAATAAGCCCGGTAAGCCGGGCATTGCGGGCGGCTATAGCAATGGGCAATACCCCTTTTATGGGCCGCAACGTGCCATCCAGGGCAATTTCACCCATCAACATATAGTTCTCCAGGGCAGGGATTTCCAATTGTCCTGAGGCCGCCAGGATACAAATGGCAATGGGCAGGTCAAAGGCCGTGCCCTCCTTACGGATATCAGCCGGGGCCAGGTTCACAATCGCTTCCTGCCGCGGCATGCTATAGCCGGCAGCTTTAATGGCCGATTCCACCCGGTGGGTGCTTTCGCGCACGGCACTGTCGGGCAGGCCACTTATATGCACCTTGGTTTTGCTGATGGTACTGCTGATGGTTACCTCAATAATAATCAGCTTGGCATCAACCCCGTAAACGGCACTTCCAAAAGTTTTGGCTATCATCTTATTCTTCCTCCGCAGGCGGCTCCGGGTTTTCTACGGCCCGGTTGTCTGCCGCTATCTTTTCCTGTAAATCGTAAATGGTAGCCTTTAACTCCTTCTTTTCTGTTTCGAACCGCTGCGATTCTTTTTTGTTGAGCAGCCGGTGGCGCCATAAAGAGATAAAAGCAATGGTAAAAAAGACAAGCCCCAAGAAAGTATAGTATTTCAACAGCGGGATGTAACCTTTCATGTCGATGAGAAAGCCAAGATTATTTTCGTTGTGCTCAATTATCATAGAGCCTGCAAAAGTAAGCAGGGAATAAACGGCAAAGCTTATCCAGAAGATTTTAAAAGCCTTTTTCATTGTAAAAGATTACCAGCGCTCAAATTAGGCATTTTTTACAATTGCCCCAACTTTGGGCAAAACTTATTGGTTATTTTCTGTTTTTTTATTCTGTAATCAAGGCGTTAATGCTGATATTTATCTTTTCTAACCCTATAAGCATGATGAACATTCAAGATAAATTTGACTTAACCGGTAAGGTAGCCTTGATAACCGGGGGCAGCAAAGGTATTGGCCGGGCCATGGCGGTAGCTATGGGGCAGGCGGGGGCCAGGGTAGTAATTGCCAGCCGCAAGCAAGAGGCGTTGGCCGAGGCCGCGGCTGCCATGCAGGCAACGGGCCTATCGGTACACCCTGTGGCTGCCCAGGTGGGGGATCAGAAAAGTATGGAGGCCTTGGTGGCTGCCACGGTAAAAAAATATGAGGGTATCGATATTTTAGTGAATAATGCAGCCGTAAATCCGGTGTTCGGCCCCCTGCTTACCACCGACAACGCTGCTTTTGACAAGATCATGGAAGTCAACCTGAAAGGGCCGTTTGCCCTGGCCAAAATGGTGTACCCTGTAATGGCCGCCAGGGGAGGTGGATCGGTGATCAATATCAGCAGCATAGGGGGCCTGTCGCCTGAAGCCATGCTGGGCATCTATAGTGTCAGCAAGGCAGCCCTTATTTCACTTACCAAGGTTATGGCCAAAGAATGGGGCAAAGAGGGTATCCGTGCCAATGTAATTTGTCCGGGCCTGATTAAAACCAAATTCAGCGAGGCCCTCTGGCGCGATGAAAAGATTTTAAAATCGGTGATGCGCCACCAGCCGCTGAATATGCTGGCCGAACCCGAAGACATTGCCGGCCTGGCTTTGTTTCTCGCTGCCGATGCCGGGGCATTTTGTACAGGCGGGGTTTATACGGCCGATGGCGGTTATACCATCTAGGATTTTATACATTTCCTTTTCGTTAAATGCTATTATTTATTACTTTAGTGGTTCACAGACCAAAAATTTATCTACATGAAAAAAACCACGTTAAACTTTCTGTTAATTTTATGCCTGATTGTACCGGCCTTTGGCCAGGAACGAAACATCAGCGGGGACCTCAACAGCCCCCTGCCCGTTGACCCCAATGTAAGAATTGGCACCCTGAGCAATGGGTTGACCTATTACATCCGCAAAAACAAAAAACCTGAAAAAAGGGTAGAAATGCGCCTGGTGGTTAATGCCGGCTCTATCCTGGAAGATGAAGACCAGCGCGGCCTGGCCCACTTTGTGGAGCACATGGCTTTTAATGGCACTAAGAATTTTGCCAAAAACGATATTGTCAGCTTTTTGCAGACAATAGGTGTTGAATTCGGGGCCGACCTGAACGCTTACACCAGCTTTGATGAAACGGTGTACATCCTGCCCATCCCCACCGATGACGAGGAAATCCTGAATAAAGGCCTGCAAATACTGGAAGACTGGGCCCATAACGTAACTTTTGACGAAGAAGAAATAGACAAAGAACGGGGCGTGGTGATTGAAGAGTGGCGCCTGGGCCGTGGGGCCGACCAGCGGATGCGCGATAAGTATTTTCCGGTACTGTTTAAGAACTCCCATTATGCCGAACGGTTGCCCATCGGTAAAAAAGAAATCATTGAAAATGCCTCGTATGAAACCATTAAAAAGTTTTACCGTGACTGGTACCGCCCTGACCTGATGTCGGTAATAGCTGTTGGCGATATTGATGTGGAGGCCATGGAGGCGAAGATCAAAGACCACTTTAGCAAGATTAAAAACCCTAAGAAAGCACGCGAAAGGGTCACCTATCCGGTGCCCGGGCACGAGCAAACCTACATTGCCATTGCCAGCGATAAGGAAGCGGCCTTTACCATGGTGCAACTATACTACAAGGCCGATAATGTGGAAACCTCCACCTTGAAAGACTACCGCAGGGATGCCGTTTATGAACTCTATAACGGTATGCTCATGGAGCGCTTGTCGGAGCTTACCAAATCTGCCGACCCGCCCTTTTTCTTT
This sequence comes from Cyclobacteriaceae bacterium, assembly GCA_026989505.1. Classification (GTDB taxonomy): domain Bacteria; phylum Bacteroidota; class Bacteroidia; order Cytophagales; family Cyclobacteriaceae; genus S012-113. Next base: position 32,843 of record JALSJF010000148.1, on the reverse strand, counting down.
GCCGCTACCTATTTCGGTAATATGGTACGCACGAAAAGCAGCTATACCTCTTTTGCCGTAGTGGGCGAAAACAATATTGAAAAAGGCCTTAGCGCCCTGATTGAAGAGAACGAAAGGGTGAAAAAATTTGGTTTTACCCAGGGAGAACTCGACCGCTATAAAAAGGTGATGCTCAACGATTACGAGCAAAAGTTTAAGGAAAGGGACAAGACCGAGTCGAAAGCCTATGTAGGGGAATATATTGACAACTACCTGGAAAAATCCCCGATTCCCGGCATTGAATTTGAAAACGAGGCCATGAAAGCCCTGCTGCCGGGCATTACCCTGGACGAGGTGAATGCCCTGGCCGAAAAGTGGATTACCAAAGAAAACCGGGTGGTAATTATTACCGGGCCGCAGAAAGAAGGGGTGACGCTGCCTACCGAAGAGGAAGTGCTGGCCATGCTCAACCTGGCCGGCCAGAAAGAAATCACCGCCTATGAAGAAGAAGCTGTGGCCACTACCCTGATGGCCACCCTGCCAAAACCGGGCAAGGTAGCCGCTACCAAAGAGATCGAAAAGCTGGGCCTTACCGAACTAACCCTGACCAATGGCTTAAAGGTAGTGCTCAAGCCCACCGATTTTAAAAATGATGAAATATTGATGTCGGCCTATAGCCCCGGAGGCTCTTCGCTGTATAGTGATGAAGACTATCTTTCAGCCGATAATTCAGCCGATATCGTTTCAGAAAGTGGGGTTTCGGATTTCTCAGCCGTAAACCTGCAAAAAATGCTGGCGGGCAAAACCGTATCGGCTGCACCTTATGTGGGCACCCTAAACGAAGGGCTGCGGGGCAATGCGGCCCCTAAAGACCTGGAAACTATGCTGCAATTGGTTCACTTATATTTTACCAGCCCGCGCAAAGATTCAGCCGCTTTCCAGTCTTTTATCATGCGCAATAAAATGTTGTTGCAAAACCTGATGTCAGACCCCAGGTTTTTCTATTCTGCCGAGCAAATAAAAATCATGACCCAAAACCATCCACGCGGGGGGCGTTTCCCTAATGTGGAGGACCTGGAGAAAATTGATTTTGACAAAGCCTATACTTTTTATCAGCAAAGGTTTGCCGATGCCGCTGATTTCACCTTCTTCTTTGTTGGTAATTTCACCGTAGAAGGCATAACCCCGTTACTGGAACAGTACCTCGGCAGCCTGCCGGCCACCAACGCCCAGGAAACCTGGCGCGATTTAGGCGTACGGCCACCCAAAGGCGTGGTCAAAGAGGTGGTGCATAAAGGCAAAGACCCTAAAAGTATGGTGACGATAAACTTTACCGGGGAAAAACCCTATACCAAAGAAAGCAACTATTACCTGAGTTCGCTCGGGGAGCTGCTGTCGATTAAGCTGATAGAAATCCTGCGCGAAGAAAAAAGCGGGGTTTACGGTGTGGGTGCCCGGGGTTCGTCCTCAAAATATCCTTATGAAAGCTATACCATGCGCATCAGTTTTCCTTGTGCCCCGGAAAATGTTGATGAGTTGATTGCGGCCACCATGGCTGAAATTGAGAATATTAAAACCAATGGCGTAAGTGAAGAAGACTTGCACAAAATCAAGGAAACCCAACGCAGGGACAGGGAAGAGAACCTGAAAAAGAACCGTTATTGGCTGGGGCAAATTAGCAGTTATTACCGTAACCATAGTGATTTGGACCGTTTCTATGACCATGATAAATTGGTGGAGGCCCTTACTTCTGATGACCTGAAGCAGGCCGCCAACCAATACCTGGATATGAACAACTATGTGCAGGTGGTGCTGATGCCTGAAGAATAGGTTAGCGGAGTTTCCTGGGATAACAGTACCTTGTATTTAAGCTCCGGCCTCACTTTTTGTGGGGCCGGGTTTTTATCAGGTGGAAGTAAATAGCCCCGGCACATTTCCGGGTTCCCGAAACGTCATCTGCATTGTCCCCGGCAAAACATAGCCTGGCCGGCCAGCGTATGGTTGAAATACCGGGAAGTAAAACAGGCTTATATTTTGGCTTCAGGCGGGCTAATTCATGCGAAACCACCTTTCGGTAAAGGGTTACTTAAGCGGGAAATTAACCACCAGGGTTTGGTTCTTGTACTGCTCTATACTGATGCCCTGCAGTTGGCCCTCCATGGTTTTGGCCGCTTCGCGGGCCATTCTTTTAAGTTTTTCGGGGCTGGGCATAACCAGCGGCTTAAGGGTAATGTTGAACTGAAAGCCATTATAGGCCGGAAGCGTGAGGGTATCGAGCCCAAACGGGTTTTGTTCCGGGGCTGTATCCCAGGCTATCCCTACAAACTGTTTAACTACGCCCCTTTTTTCGAGGTCCGGTTGCAGGTAGTTGACAATGGTGAGGGTGCCGGGGCGGTTGCTGGCGGCCAGGATTTCGCGCAGGCGCCCAACCTGCCGGTCCAGGGAATCGGAGGCGTGGTACCCTTCGTAAGGCCAGCCATAGAGCTGTGTTTCCCGGGCTGAGACCAAAACCGGCTCAATAGGCTCAAAGCCCCCTAAGGTGAAGTTGACAACAATGCCTGTAAGCACTATAATACCCCCGAGAATAAGATATTTACGCACGGCAAGAGTAGTTAAAACACATACCTGAGGCCAATTCCCCCTTGAAATTTAATAAATGTTGGTTGATTAACAATATCGTACATCCAAATTACCTCTACAAAAGCCGAAATAGGCAAATCAAAATACGAATACTCCAGGCCAACACCCACCTCCGGGCCCATATAATCTACGGTTTTGCGTACACTGCCGAAAATATCTTCGGTAGGGCTAACCTCATACACATACCCGTAAAGCAGGTCAACATAGCGGAACTGCCAGCCAAAACTCACATAGTAGTCCAGCCCCTTAAGAAACTTAGGGGCATCATTATAAATACTTACCTTGGCCGAGAAATTAATGTCTTTTTCTACCTGATGGTTTACATAATTAAGGGTGTCGGTATCGGGGAAACCAGGGAACAACTCCTTATAGCGGGTTTTGTACAAGCCGGAAGCCGCAATGCCGCCATCAATAGAGAACGCCAGCCACTTGGTGGCATATAATTTATAGGTCAGGGCAAAGGGGTCGCCCACTTTAAAACCAATTCCCTGGTAGGGGTACTCGCTGGGTACAAAAATGGGGCAGATCACCGCCATTTTTTTGTTGTATTTGAAGCGCAGGGGTTGGTGCTTTTTGCCCTTGGACTGGGTCAGGCTTTTTTTATAACGCTTCTGAGAAAACGCAGAAAAAAATAGCATACAAAAGGCCACCAGCAAAATAATTCTCAGCTTAACCATCAGGACAAATATAAGGCTTTCGGGTATTAAGAATATTTCTTAGCGAAATTATCCAACTTCTTTGTATTGCATGTTGTAAAGCTGGGTATAGTAACCATTTTTGGCCAATAAAGTTTCATGGTTGCCCGATTCCTTTATTTCGCCTTTATCCACTACCAAAATGGTGTTAGCGTGCTTTATTGTAGATAATCGGTGGGCAATAACTATTGAGGTGCGCCCGTACATCAGGCGGTCGATAGCTTTTTGGATGAGCGCTTCGGTGGCCGAATCAACGGAAGAGGTGGCCTCATCCAGCACAATAATTCCCGGGTTATATACCATAGCTCTGACAAATGAAATTAACTGCCGCTGGCCAACACTGAGCCCTGCCCCCCGTTCCAGCACATTATAATCGAGGCCTCCGGGCATTTTTTCAATAAACCCCCGGGCCCCCACCATTTCGGCTGCCTCCCACACCTGCTCCCGGCTGATGCTTTTATTTCCTAACGTGATATTATTGAAAATGGTATCGGAGAAGAGAAAAACATCTTGCAGCACCACCCCGATATGGCTGCGTAAGGCGGCCAGCTTATAGCGGTCAATTGCCACATCATCAATCAAAATTTGCCCTTTGTTAATCGGGTATAGCCGGGTAAGCAGGTTAACGATGGAAGACTTTCCCGCCCCGGTAGCCCCCACTAAAGCTACTGTTTCGCCCGGGTTTACGGTAAAATTGATGTTCTTCAACACATAGTCTTCCTCATTATAGGCAAACCAAACATCTTTAAACGCAACTTTACCTTTAAAGTTCTCCGGCTCAAAATCACCCGCATCGGGTGTGGCATCATCATTATCAAGCAGGGTAATTATCCGCGAAGTACTCACTACGCCCATTTGCAGGGTGTTAAAACGGTCGGCCAGCATGCGGATGGGCCGGAAGAACATCTGGATGTACATGATAAAGGCCATCAGCATCCCCAGGGTAATGCCGGAGGCGGCCGGGTCCAGGGCCGCGCTGGCGCCATACCATATCAGCAAGGCAATGCCGGCTGCACTGACAATATCGGCTACCGGAAAATAAATAGAGTAATAGAGGATAGACCGGATGTTGGCCTTCTTATGCTCCTCGTTGATTTTTTTAAATTTTTGATATTCGGCTTTTTCGCTATTGAATATTTGCACGATGCTCATGCCGGTAACATGCTCCTGCACAAAGGAGTTTAAGTTGGCTACGGCATTGCGTACCCGGTTAAAGGCTACTTTCACCTTTTCCTTGAATACATAGGTAGCAAAAAGCAGCACCGGCAGGGTGGTTAAACTAATCAGGGCCAGTTTCCAGTTGGCGTAAAACATAAAACCCACAATAAAAAACAACTGCAGCAGGTCTCCGATGATGGAGGCCAATCCCTGGCTGAACACTTCGGACAGGGTTTCAATATCGGAAATCACCCGGGTAACCAGCCGCCCGATGGGGGTGTTATCATAGAACTTCAGCCGCAACCTGAGCAGGTGGCCGTATAATTTTATGCGGATATCTTTGACGATGTACTGGCCAATCCAGCCGGAAAGATAGGTGTGGGTGTATTGAATCAGCGCTTGCAGCACCAATAGCCCCAGCAGCAGGTAAATCATGTTTACCAGGCCCCGGTAGTCGCCATTGGCCACATCAACATCAATGGTGTGCTGGATAATATAAGGCCTGAGGGGTACCAGGGCGGCCGACAGGGTTGTTAGCAGGATGAGGGCCAGGAATTTCCATTTATAGGGCCTTACAAACTGCATTAGCCTTTTCAGGATATTCCAGTCAACAATTTTACCGGTAATTTCTTTGGTGCTGCTCAAGAGTTGCTAGTTAATAAATAGTTCTTCGGGATACCTGACTTCGCAAAGATACAAACCCTGGGGCGGAACTGACTGCCCGGCCCGCCTGCGGTCTTTGGCTTCTATTATGGCGGCAAACCCATCTAAGCTTAGCTTGCCAAACCCTACCGCCAGCAGGGTGCCGGTCAAGGCCCTTACCATGCCGCGTAAAAAACGGTTCGCGGTGATATAAAAAACTGCCTGGTCGCCATCATCTTGCCAGCGGGCTTCGGTTACCTCACAGATAAAATTGTTTACCGAGGTTTTCACCCGCGAAAAAGAGGTAAATTCATGGGTGCCCATGATGCGGGCACAGGCCCGGTTCATTATGGCAAAGTCGGGTTTTTGGGGTAAATAATAATACTCGTTGGCACTGAAAGGGCTCTTGCTAAACCGCAGGCGATAGGCATATCTGCGGCTGAGGGCACTGTAGCGGGCGTGGGCATCAGCGACTACGGGCACAACCTTGTCCACCACAATATCGTCAGGCAGTACCCCGTTTAATTTATGGGCCAGCCTTTCGGCACGGTAGGATGCGGGCAGGTCGCAATGAAATACCTGGCCGGTAGCATGTACCCCGGTATCGGTGCGGCCGCTGCCAACGGCTGTGGTTTTCTCGGGCAGAATAGTTTGCAGGGCTTTGTTTATTTCCGCTTGCACCGTGTTGGCGTTGGGCTGTATTTGCCAGCCGTGATAGTTAGTGCCTTTATAGGCAAGGTAAACAAAATAACGCAAGGTCAATCACAGTTTTGGTAAATGATAGCGGCCCCCTGGCCTACGCCTACGCACATGGTGGCCAGTCCATAGGAGGTTTTTCGTTTACGCATTTCATGAACCAGGGTAGCCGAAATACGCGTGCCGCTGGCGCCCAGGGGGTGGCCCAGGGCAATAGCGCCACCGTTTACGTTAACTATATCAGGGTCCAGGCCCAGTTCCTGAATACAGGCCAGCGATTGGGCGGCAAAGGCTTCGTTGAGTTCTACCAGGCCAATATCGGTTAGTTGCAGGCCGGCCCGTTGCAAGGCTTTGCGGGTAGCTTCTACCGGGCCAATGCCCATGATATCGGGGTGTACTCCGGTAATGGCCATGGCCACTACCCTGGCCATTGGCTGCAGGTCATATTTTTTCAGGGTTTCTTCGTTTACCAGCAGGCAGGCGGCTGCGCCATCGTTGATGCCCGAAGCATTGCCGGCTGTGACGGTGCCGTTTTCTTTGAAGGCGGGTTTCAGGGCCGCCAGTTTTTCCAGCGAGGTTTGCCGCGGGTGTTCATCCTGGCTAACTACCACAGGCCCGCCTTTGCGTTGCGGCACTTCTACGGGGATAATTTCACCGGCAAACGCATCCGCTGCGGCCGCCTGCCGGTATTTTTCCTGGGAGGCCAGGGCAAAGGCATCTTGTGCTGCCCGCGAAACCTGCCATCGCTCGGCTACATTTTCGGCCGTTTCGCCCATACCGTAAGGATAGTACAGGGCCGCCAGTTTTGGGTTGACAAACCGCCAGCCAATGGTGGTGTCGAAGGTGGCCACCTTTCGGCTAAAGGCTGTTTCGGGCTTGGCGGTTACAAAAGGGGCGCGGCTCATACTCTCCACCCCTCCGGCAATATAGGCCCCGGCTTCGCCCAGCATAATGCTGCGGGCGGCATCCATAATGGCTTGCAGGCCCGAAGCACAGAGGCGGTTTACGGTTACCCCTCCGGTGGTCACCGGCAGGCCCGCCAGCAAGGCGGCCATACGGGCTACATTGCGGTTGTCTTCCCCGGCCTGGTTGGCCGCCCCCAGAATCACGTCTTCAATTTCTGCGGCCGGCAATGACGGGTTGCGCGCCAGCAGGCCCTTGATTACCAGGGCGGCCAGGTCATCGGGGCGGACGGTGGCCAGGGCGCCACCATAGCGGCCTACGGGGGTGCGCACGATATCAACAATATAGGCAGTGTGCATAATGTATCTTGGCTTTTGTTGATTACTATTTTAGGTTCTTATACCTTTGTCAGGCATTATTAAACATCAAATATGATACAAAGAATTCAAACCGTCTTTCTTTTTCTCGCCATAATCGCCCTGGTGCTCTTTAATATTTTCCCTTACTGGCAGGTAGCTGCAAGGGAGGAGGGCATGCAGTTGCAGTTGATGAGCTATGGTATTGCCACTACGGTTCAAGGGGTAACTACCGTTGACTATGGGCTCTATGCCCTGGTGGCCGGTCTTTCAGGGGGGGCAATAATTATTGCTTTGGTTGAGATATTCACGTATAAAAACCGCCTGACACAAATGAAGCTGGCAATTGCCAACTCTTTCTTAATGACGGCCACCCTGGTACTGATGACGTATTTTGTGGTGGGCTTGCAGGAGGAATACCAGGGAGATTTTGGCCTGGGAATTTTTGTTTTTGCCCTGGCCATGCTGCTTAATATCCTGGCCCGCAGGTTTATTCAAAAGGATGAAAAGCTGGTACGTTCGGTTGACCGGCTGCGTTAGCCCGGATAACCCCTAACCCCGGGATCAGCAAAATTTTTCGCCTCAGGCTTCTTCCAGGATGGTCCGGAATACTACGGCCCGGTCGCCAAATTTTTGCCGGTGCCTGGCTTGCAGTTCATTGGCATGCAGGGCCTGATAAAGTTGCAGTTGGGCCATGTTTTCGGCAAAATACTGTATGGAATAGGTGATTTGCCCTTCCTTTTCCAACAGCACACGGTAGCGTTTCCAACCGGTGAATTTGCCGGTGGCCATTACCTGGGGAATGTGCTCGGTGGTCATCCAGTGGTACCAGTCATCGTGAATGGCCTCATCTACGGTTACGGTAACATTGTATAAGATCATAACATTGTAAAAATCAGGGCCGGGTTATTCATCGGTACCGGCCATTTGTGCTAAGCTACGGGTTTCTGTTGCTTTTATCCAGCCGCTGGTGGTAGCGGAGCTGCCGATAAACGATGCCTTGAGCCAGCCGCCCTGCTGTTCACTGATCATCAGGGGATCGTTTTTAAGTACATAGGCAGGCATCCGGGTGGCTTCATCGGGCGCCTGGTAAAAATAAAGTTTGGCAACGTTTACCAGGCGGATTTCCTGCCACGGCTCCGGGATGCTTAACGTAAAACTGATGCCGGGGCTGGCCGCAATGTTGCCCCAACCCAATTGCGGGTCCCAACACTCCTCGGCACTAAGGTTGGCCACCAACGAAAGAATATCGCCTTCTTCGCTGTGGAGCCTGAGTACCCCTTCCCGGGGTTGTTGGTAGAGGGCAAACGGGTTTAGGGTGTTAACCTTAACTGCCCGGGGGCCGGGGCTGTCGTCCGCCTTGCCATAAAAATAAAAGGAGCAGCCAAAATTATTGTCGCCCCGGAAGCGGCCGTTATTATAATAGCCCGTTACCATCTGCCCGTCATACGCCAGGGAAAGCGACATCTCGTAGCGGCCGGCAATAAAGGGCCAGGCTGCGGTTTCCGCAGATGCCACAGCAGGATTCGTCTTGCCGTTTATCGCCATCCGGTAATTCCGGCAAAAGGTTGACAACAGTACCTGTTCGTTCCCCACCCATTTAAGCCGGGTGTTTTTACCTACGGGCCCCAGGCCTGTGGTAAAAATAAGTGCAGGTTTGTCCCCGGCCAGGTCATAAAGCCACAAGGTGCCGAAGGGGTCGTATTGGCTATCATCACCCCCGCCATCAGCATCCAGGGCCAGATAGCGGCCATTGGGCGAGCAATGTAAATTATGGATAAAACCATCGGTTTCTAACGCGAATTGTTGACCTTTTTTCATATTTACCAGCACTACACCAATGGCGGGATACCGGTGCCGGGCCAGTAAAATAATATTATCGTTAAGCTGGCTGATAAGCGTATAATAGGCTACCCCTCCACCTTCGTTTACTTCGCCAGTCTCCGCAATAAATTTGTTAAGAAAGGCTATATTGCCTCGCTCTGTAGCGATGTAAAGGGAATCGTTGGCCCGGGTAATATTAGTGGCTCCGGCTATTATTTTTGCTTGCAGCGCATCAAAATCAAGCTGCTCTATACCCTGGGTAAACACTTCTACGGATTGCGAAGTGGCGGTTTCATAGTCGGTCAAAGAAATCGTGGTAAACTCAATAGACTCGTTTAGGGTAGGCGTTATCGCAAACAGTTGGTATTTTTTTTCTTCGGTGCCTCGAATAAACAAGAGTTGTTCCCCACTATCCGATACCGCGCAAATGGTACTCGTAGAGGCAAAATTTGTAACGGTATAGTCCCATCCGGGAATGTATAATAATTCTTCGCTATCATAAATTGGTTCCCCATTATTTATTACTACCGCATTAAAGTATTCAATCGGATGGGTATAAACTTGTGCCGGTTGGGCCGGGGCGGTTTCTTCGGTAGCTGTGGAAGTACTCTCCTGGCTTGCTTGTTCTTTGGTATTGGTGGTGGTACAGGCGTGAATCAGGGCGGCTGCAAGCAGGGCCAGGCATGGGGTTAGAATTTTCATAGGGGATAAACAGGTTTCTTAATTAGCCCGGCTATTGAGCATTATATATTCCTACCAAGATAATAAAATAATTGCAACCGCCTACTCATACCCTTTGGGCGGCACACGTATTTTATTACCTTGCTCAAACGCATAAGCCATTTTCAGCAGCTTATCCTCCGTAAATGGCCGGCCAATAAAAGTAAGGCCGGCCGGTTCGCCATTGGCGCGGTAGCCCATAGGTACGGTAAGGCAAGGGTAAAAGGCAGCCGCAGCATAACCGGCATTGCGGTTATTTACCGACAACACGGCATCCAACTGGTATTTCGCCATGGGGGTAGCAAAAAACCTTACCCCCTCGCTATGCAACCGCTGCTTTAGCGCTTCTGCTTCCTCTTTACTGAGGTTAACATGCAATATGCCCGCAAAACGCGCCTGTCCGTAAGGTATGCGCAGGGCCGAATCCTGGCGGTTAAAGGCCACAATATCGGCCACGGAGTTAAAGGTGATGGCCTCTGAAGCATAGTTTTTAATATAAGCGGGCAGGTCCACCTTCATGTCGGCACTGAGGAGGTTGCCGAAACCGGTAAAATCTACCTTTTCCGGCTCAAACTCTACGGCAATGCCGCCCAGTTTCACAATTTTATCTACGGTTAACCGGTAGATAGAATCTTGCAGCATTTGCTTATTCACCCCAAAGCGCAAGCCCTCCAGCGTACCATTAGCCAAATCTTGCCAATAGGTTTTGTCTTTGGGGCTATCCCTGGTAGCGGCATCGGCCGGGTCTTCCCCCGCCATGGCATCCAGTAATATGGCATTGTCAATTACGTTGCGGGTCATGGGCCCGGGGGTATCCAGGGTGCCGGAGATAGGCACTATGCCGCCCCGGCTCAGCAGCCCTACGGTTGGCTTAAGCCCCACCAGCGAGCTTTTGCTTGAAGGCGACAGGATTGACCCCGAGGTTTCGGTACCCACGGCTACGGCTGCATAGTTGGCTGCCATGGCCACACCGCTGCCGGAACTGGAGCCTCCGGTATCGATTATTCTGCGCCCATAAGCATTGAGGGTTTGCCCGCCCATGGCGCTATAGCCGTTGGGGCAACCCAAACAAAGGTAGTTGGCCCACTCACTGAGGTTGGTTTTGCCCAGGATAATGCCGCCCCGGGCAATTATCCTGCCGGTAATAAAGGCATTGGCCGTAAAGTTATCTTTAAAGGCCACCGCCCCGGCTGTGGTGGGCAGGCCGGCAAAGTTTATATTGTCTTTCAGCAGCACCGGCATACCGTATATCGGATGGTCGCTGGCCGATTTGTTCTTATCCCGCAACCGGGCTTCGTTAACGGCATTGGGGTTAATAGAAATGATTGCGTTAAGCATTTTATGCCGGTCGTTTTCAAATTTTACGATCCGGTAGAGGTACCACTGGGTAAGTTTTTCGTAGGTAAGGGCGCCTGACCGGATGTGCCTTTGCAAGGTGGGGATATCCTGGCCGAAGATCAGCGGCTTAAGGGTTTGGTAATCTTCTTCGGTGAAATTACGGATCTGCCCGGCTATATTTTTCCAGTTAGCGTTTTTATCAAGGTTTTTCGACTGAATCAGCTTAAAGCGCATTTTTACCGATTCATGGTTGGCGTTTTGTGCCAGTTCTTCGGATTCATCATACGGCACCCAGGGGGCGATAACCGTTTCAGGCCCGGGCTGGCAGGCCAGGGAGAGAAGCAGCAGGAGGAAGGCTGAATTTTTCATTGTACTGTAGTTTACCGTGGCAAACAAATTTATTCTTATCTGCCTTGATTTGTGGCCCGAACCTCAAATAATTGATGAACGGAAGGGTTATATGACCGGAGGGTGACAGGGGGATATCCAGGGAAGGCCTCCCGGCAGCCGCCACGATCATGGTATTGCAACGATGCGCATACCAGGGCAGTAGCCGGGCGGCCGCCTTTTTAACCTGCAAATTACCTCCTTTCCCGGCAAATATTATTTAGTTTTGGGCGGATGGATAATTTTTTGCTTCTGGCCGGCATCCTGGCCTCTATGCTGCATGTAATCTCCGGCCCCGACCATTTGGCGGCCGTTACCCCGTTGGTCATCGAAACCAAACGCAAAGCCTGGAAAATAGGCCTGACCTGGGGCCTGGGGCATTTGGCCGGCATGTTGCTTATAGGCGTTTTGCTGCTTTTCTTTAAGGAATTAATCCCGGTAGATATAATCTCGGCCTATAGTGAGCAAAGTGTAGGTGTGATCCTTATCGGGGTCGGGGTGTGGTCGTTTTACCGTATTTTCTACGGCCAGAAAACGCATAGCCATCCGCATATCCATACCGATGGCCAACCCTATATCCACATTCACAAGCACGAACATGATCATTCCCATGCGCATGAACATACCCATCCGCAAGCGATAAAGCAAAACCTGTTCTCCTCTTTCGGTATTGGCCTGGTTCACGGCCTGGCGGGTATAGCCCATTTCTTGCTGCTGCTGCCGGCTCTCAGCTTTCAAACCCGCCTCGAGACCGTGGAGTATATCAGCGGCTTTGCCATTGGCACGGTGCTGGCCATGACGTCCTATGCCCTGGTGTTAGACCGGATTGTTACCCACACCCGGCAGGAGCACAATACCCTGTTTCTTAATGGCATCCGTCTGGCGGGGGGCTTGTTTGCGGTTGTAATTGGCTTTTATTGGCTTTACCTAAGCTTTTAAGCGGCAAATAACCAGGCGGTGGTTGCCGGTGTCGGCTATAACCAGTTGGTTTTTATAGGTGATGATGGAGAAAGGCCAGTAAAGGGCTTTATCTGTGCCCATCATGGTTTCCTGGTATTCGCTGCCGGTGTTAAAATCCGGCCGGCCAATCAAGGCATCGGCCGGGGCGTTGTTGTGCCGGGGCGTGTCTTTAAATACGAGTATCCGGCTGTTGCCGGTATCGTTAATAAGCAAGCCCTTTTTGTAGAAGCAGGCATCGTAGGTCCAGTTAAGGGTATTGGCTTCGGGGGCAAGCCGGTACTGGTTTTGCCCGCAACTGTCAAAATCAGGTTGTCCGATGATAACTTCTGCGGGGTTATTAAACGCCTGGCGGTAATCATGCCACAGCAGCGTCCGGTAAAACTGGGTGTCGGCCACGGCCATTGCCCCCCGGGCATTGACTTTGACTGAATAAGGCCAGAGGGGTTCGTGGTTGGCATAATCGCGGGAGGTAAAACCGGGTTTACCAATCACCTTGTCGGCTGCAACATAATTGGCTGTTGGGATTGTGTGGTAAAACAAAATCCTGCGGTTACCGGTATCGGCAATCCACAAGTGCTGCCCATCGGAAAAAACGCCATAAGGCCAGTTTAATGTTTGCGCTGTGGGGGCGGCCCCAATACCCTGCACATTGGGTTGGTTGGTGGTAAACCCGGGCTGGCCGATAACCACATCGGCTGGCTGGGCGTTGGTGGTGGGCAGGGTATGCCAGATTAACACCCGGTGGTTCCAGGCATCCGCCACAATTAGTTTATGGCCATCGCTCCATAGCCCTGATGGGTACTGCAGGGAACTGGCGGTAACTACCCCATCGGCATTGCGGCCAAAATCTGCCACGGCATGCTGCCCCAGGATAACCGTGGGTTCGGCATATTCGGTAGCCGGCATTTCGGGCCAAATAAACACCCGGTTTTGCCCTGTATCGGCCACAAAAAGTATGTTTTTGGTCACAAACACCCCTCTTGGGGCTAAGAAAGGCTTTTCCCGGGCCCCTTTGAATATCCTTGCCTGATCAACTTGATTGCCTAAAGTGGAAAGTGCCATCATTTAACCAGGCTTAACATATCCTGGGCAACTGTTCCCCCGGCAGCATACCGATGGCCCGTTTGCCGCCAATGGCACTTTCCAGGATAACCTGCCCGGGATGGTCGTTTACGGCTTCGCCCATAATACGGGCATGTTGTCCGTCTGGCGTTTGTTGCAGGGCGGCCAGATAGTCTTCGGCAAAAGCGGCCGCCACAAAACTGATAAACACCCCTTCGTTGGCTACATATAGGGGGTCTAACCCCAACAGTTCACAGGCATTGGCCACCGGCCCGGCTACGGGAATGTTGTTGTGGGCTATTTCTATGCCTACTCCAGCCGCCAGGGCAATTTCTTTCAGCACGGTGGCCACCCCCCCGCGGGTGGGGTCGGTAACGAGGTGCAGGTGTTCACCAAATTCTGCGATAAGGCCGATCACCGTAGGGTTGAGGTTAGTGGTATCGCTTTCTATTTGCGCCTCAAACTCCAGGCCTTCGCGCACCGACATGATGGCCATACCGTGGGCAGCCACCTGGCCACTGATAATGATTTTATCCCCGGCCTTGATATTCCGGGTGCTGATATTCGCCTTGGGGTGGATTTCACCGATGCCGGAGGTGTTGATAAAAATTTTATCGCCTTTGCCTTTTTCTACTACCTTGGTATCTCCGGTCACTACGGTAACCCCGGCTCGCGTACAGGCATTTTTAATCGACACCAGGATATCCCAAAATTCCGTCATGGGCAGCCCTTCTTCAATAATAAAGCTGAGGGATAAGTACCTGGGCGTAGCCCCGCACATGGCCAGGTCGTTTACGGTGCCGTTTACCGCCAGTTCACCAATATTCCCTCCGGGGAAAAATAGGGGCGACACCAAAAAACTATCCGTAGAAAAAGCCATGCGGCCGTTTAAGTTCAGGGTGGCCCCGTCATGCCGTTCATCGAGGACGGGGTTTTTCAGCAGGTCGAACACCCCGCTGTCTAATAGTTTGTTGGTTAACACCCCGCCACTGCCGTGGCCCAGGGTAATAACATCAAAATCCAGCTTTGGCATGGGGCACTGCAATTGCATTTTGCTTGTTTTATTGCTCATCGGGTTTGGTCTTTGTAATTGATCGGTTCCCATTTGCGTTTCCGGTAGATTGCCCTGCGGCTTGCATAGAGGCCGGCCATACTGTGTGCCTGTTCAGGGGCTACCTTATGCACAAAGTTGAAACGTTTTTCATGGTAATGTTTATCGTTATCGTAAAAGTTTTTCTTCATTTTAGCCAGTTCTTCTGCACGGTAATCGGCTAGCGGCTTATTCATCTCATCTTTTCTGCGCAGAAACCGCTTGGCTTGCAGCAGCTTGTCAAAATAAGGTAATTTTATGATGGCCTGCGCCTGTTGCCGGATAAAGGCGGTAAAATCGTGGGTTGTTTCTCCGTGGTAATCATCTATCAGGCCAATTTCTTTGGCTACGGCTACCCCCCAGGGAAGGCACTCTTCGGTAAATTTGGTGGCCTTGTCAATGCCAATCCGTTTCGGTAACAGGTAGGTCCAATATTCGGAGCCGTAAAGCCCCATATTTTTTGTGTGGGGGTTAAGAACAATGCCTTCACGGGCCAGCACCTTGTCGGCCGCCAGGGCCAGGGCTACCCCTCCGGCCCCGGCATTGCCGTGCAGGGCGCTGATAATGTAGTGGCCGGTAGCTTCAATAATTTCCAGGATCAAGTCGTTCAGGGCATTGATGTTTTCCCATGAGGTTGCGGCCGGGTCCCGGGCAGCTTCAATTACATTCAGGTGGATACCGTTTGACCATAAGTCGTGACCGCCCATCAGGACAATTAGTTTCACCCGCTTCTTGGCTTCGGCAAAAGTTTCCCGTAACCGCTGACATTGGCGGGTACTCATGGCCCCGTTGTAAAAGTTGAAATGCAAATAGCCGATAGCCCCCTCCTGCGCAAAGCGGATTTCCTGCCAGGTGGCATAACCGGGGTTTGCAAATGGGCTGAGCCCCTTCTCCGGGAGGGGGGTGGCGGCATCCCCCAGCGCCAGCGTAGCCGGCAATTTAATGCCGCCTTCCGTAGCAGGTTTCAGGTGGGTAAGCCAAAGGGCCGCATCGCCTGTGGCTACGCATATGGCTTGCTGCCGTTGTGCCATTACCTGCCCGGGGCGGCCTTTGAGTTTTTCTTCCTTATGGGCGCCATAAGCATAATAATCTTGATTAAAAAGCTGCACCAATACCCCGGGGCTACTATCGGCTGCGCGGATTTTTTTCAGGATGGCAGTGGCGGGTTCTTGCCAGTTGAATTTAACGTCCTCCTGGTTTGTTTTCCTACGCCATTTACCGGCCGGGGCGGGTAGGGGCGGTTCACCTGCTGCCCATTTTTTCAGGGCCGACAACACCCCCTTAACGGCTGCCTGGGTAACTTCATGGCGGTAGAGTTGGGCTTTGCTCACCGGCCGCAGGGGAAACTCGAAGGAGGCCCAAAGCGGGCCGGCATCCATTTTTTCGGTGGCCTGAATAATACTTGTCCCCCAGGTTGCTGCTTCTTCAAGGATCGCCCAGTCGAGTGACGATGCCCCCCGGTCACCGGCAACGCCCGGGTGTACCACCAGGCAGGTGTAGTGCTGCCAGATAGCGGCTGGTATCCTGGCCGTAAGGTAGGGGGCAATGATAAGGTCGGGGCGGTAGGTTTCTACGGCACTGATCATGGCTGCCGGGGAGGTGCCGGTTTGTACTTTTACCTCATGGTTCAGCCGGTCGAGTTCGAGCCACAGGCGCTGGGCCATACCGTTGAACGTATTGGTGAGGAACTGGATTTTCATCGGGTTAGCCTTCTACCAGCCCGGAATAATGGAAATAGGCGGCACAAGCCCCTTCGCTGCTTACCATAGGCGCACCCAGGGGGTTGGTGGGCTTGCAGGTTTTGCCAAATTCGGGGCACTCGAAAGGTTTTTTTATCCCTTTCATAATTTCCCCGGCCAGACAAGCCGGGTTTTCTTCGGCCTCAACCAGATTGATACGAAATTTTTGCGTAGCGTCATAGGCGGCATACTTGTCTTTTACCCGGTAACCGCTCATGGGGATGATTTCCATGCCCCGCCAGAGGCGGTCGGTAACCTCAAAAACCTCATAAATGGTTTTCTGGGCCTCGGGGTTCCCTTCTTCGCGCACAATGCGGGCATATTGGTTTTCCACTTCGGCCCGGCCCTGCTCGAGCTGCCTGACGACCATTAAAATCCCCTGTAAAATATCGAGGGGTTCAAAGCCGGTAACCACAATAGGTACCTTAAAGCGTTCTACCAGCGGGTAGTACTCAAAAGTGCCCATGATCGTACAGACGTGGCCGGCAGCCAGGAAGCCGTCAATATGGCTGTCCACATCTTCCATAATCGCCTCGATAGCCGGGGGCACCAGCACATGCGAGGCCAGGATACTGTAGTTTTTCAGCCCTCTGCGGGCGGCATCTACAACCGACAGGGCATTGGCCGGGGCGGTGGTTTCAAAACCTACGGCAAAGAACACTACTTCTTTGTCAGGGTTTTCGGCCGCAATGTTTACGGCTTCCAGGGGGGAATACAAAATACGCACATCGGCACCGGCTGCCTTGGCTTCGAGGAGGCTTTTTTCTGAGCCCGGTACCCGCAGCATATCGCCAAATGAGCACAAGACAACCCCTTTTTCAAGGGCCAGGTGCACAGCTTTGTCAATCAGGTGGAGGGGGGTTACACATACCGGGCATCCCGGGCCGTGGATCATGGTAATCTCTTGCGGCAGCATAGCAATAATGCCATTTTTTACCAGGCTGTGGGTCTGGCCGCCACACACCTCCATAATCGACCACGGCCGGGTAACCGTTTTTTTTATTTCGGCCAGGTATTGCCGGGCCAGTTCCGGGTCACGGTATTCGGAGAGGTATTTCATGTGTTTTTATTCTTCAGGAAGATACTCATCCACATCGGTTAAATCCCCCAGTTCGCCAATTTCGGCCAAATATTTAAATGTTTTCTGGGCTTCTGCTTCATCTACTTTGCTAATGGCTACCCCTACATGCACTAAAACATAGTCGCCAATTTCCGCTTCGGGCAGCATTTCGAGGCTGGCTTCTTTGCTGATGCTGCCAAATAACACTTTGGCAATGCGCACAGCCCCATTATAACGGGTTTCAATACTTTCAATCTTTCCGGGAATAGCTAAACACATTATATTACTAATTTAACGGTTAAATCTGCCAATACATAAAATTTATGGCAATTCATCAGGCTTGCTTTTGTTGTACTTTATCAACCAGCCAATCGCACCAGGCATCGAGCCCCTCTTCTTTTAAGGCAGACACCACCATTACTTCAAGCTCATGGTTGATATCGCGGGCATCTTTCGTAACAGCATCAACCGAAAACGGCAGATAGGGGAGTAAATCTGCTTTCGAAATAAGCATAACATCAGAAGTTAAAAACATTCGTGGGTACTTCTTGGGCTTGTCATCCCCTTCGGTGGTTGCCATCAGGGTAACCCGGTAGTCTTCACCCAAATCAAACGAGGCCGGACATACCAGGTTGCCTACGTTTTCGATAAAGAGCAAATCAATTTCATCGAGCTTGTACTCGGGCAATACCTGATGCACCATTTGTGCCTCGAGGTGGCAGATACCCCCGGTAACAATTTGCAGGGCCTGGATGCCGCTTTCCCGTATGCGGTCGGCATCGCGTTCTGTTTCCAGGTCACCCACCATCACGGCCATTCGCAGTTTGTTTTTCAGACGGGTAGCCGTTTTTTGCATCAGGGTAGTTTTGCCGCTGCCGGCCGAAGAAGTTATGTTTATCAGCAGGGTGTTGGTCTCGGTCATTTTATCGCGGATTATGTTGGCCACAAAATCGTTGGCTTTAAGCAGGTTGATATTGGTATTCTCGCATTGGGCTGTGCCGCGGGCGGTTTGGGTTGATTTTTCTACGCTCATCTTTGCTATTTCATTTTGTCAGGAAATTCTTTTAAGAAGTAATTATAAACCAGGGTAAGGATTAGGATGAAAACAGTGGCCACAACACCAATTACTACATCGTAATAAGGTTGCACCGAAAGGGCTATTCTAATCAGTATAGTGCCTAAAACAAAAGCCGAGTACCGGAATATTTTGTAATAATTAACGGTGTACCTTAACGCTATCAACACAATCAGGATATCGCTAAAAATAAGAATAGTGTAAAAAGTTTTGAAAGAGTGCAGGTAGGTGCCGCTTATAAGTAAGGTTTTTATGTCCATATAGCCAACCCAAACAAAGGCTACCAGTAAAAATAAGGCCAATAGCTTTTTAAATTTTATAAACTGATCCTGGCTATCTTCGCTGGCGGCCAGTTTAATGTGTTGCTGCAGTTTGTAAACAAATCCGAGGAGGGTAAATATGGCAACAGCACCAAAGCCGTAAACCACCATGTTCGTTAGCGGGGCTTTTAAGGATTCAAGGGAAAAATCATTATGGATGTGGCTGAATTCTTTAAAGCCGTCACGTAAAAAAATAAGCGACAGCAGTTCAAATTGCTTGCCAACCGATTTGGCTACCGACCTGGGAAGAATAAATATCAGCCCAAATAATTCGGTAATCAGCAAAACAGTAAACACAACCTCGATGGAGAAAAAAGGGTTTTGAAAATATTGATTATAAATTCCCAGGCTGAGGTAACCCTGTATTACCAGGAAGCTTAAAGCCGTGCTAACAATAAAAATGGTAACTAAAAAAGTGCTGATCAGGCGTAGGCTTTGCTTGTTTTCCCAATAAGCTTTGAGCGCCTCATAAAAGGTATTTGTATATGATAGTATCTTTTTTAACACGGGCAACTAGTCTTCAAACTCCACTTTATGAATAAGCATTTCTTCACCCTGAATAAGGTTTTTGCTTGGTCGACCACATTTTTCACAAGCAAACCGGTAGTTTTTTACCGTGGTGATATGGTTGCAGCTAGCACACTGAATCTTTATATCCGTAGGCTCGATATGCAATTGCACATGATGGAACCTGGTGCCACAATGATGTTTGGCCGTAAAGGCATTATGCAGCAACCGCGGCTCAATATTGGCTAAGATACCCACTTTCAGGTAAATGGCTTGCAGTTTATCCAGCTTAGCCTCATCGAACTCTTGTTCCAGGGTGTTCATAATACTGTTTACAATGGATAATTCGTGCATAATTAGCCAATAAGTTGTTCTAATTCGGCAAGCCGATGTAAGTGTTCGGCCGCTTTCTTTAACAATTTTTTATCTGTAGCCAGTTGTTTGATTTCTTCTGCCTTTGCCTGCATTACGGCCAGGGTTTTGGTTTCGGCTGCCTGGTCTTCATTGTGCAGCAGCCAATAGAGTTCAAGTTGGTTTAATAAGGTTAACGTGCGCTCAAGTGGATAGCGGGCGGCAGAGCGTACGGTCAGGGCTTCCTCAAACAGGTTGAAAGCTTTGTCGAGGTTATTATGTAGTTTGCCTTCCGGAAATCCCATCAGGGCAGTGGCGTAGTTATGGCATACCATGGCGTATTCATACGGGAAGCTCTCGCGTGTGTAAACGGCCAGGGCTTCTTTAAAGGACGAAGCGCAAAAAGCAGCCCAAAGTGGTCGCTCATCTTCAGCTACGGGGATTTCTGAGTAGATTAGCGCCAGGCGGTGGTGAATATCGGCAAAATGTTGTGGATGGGTGTCTTTTTTGAAAACCTTTAACGCATTTTGAAAGGTGTTGATAGCCGGTTTATAGTATTGCGGGCTGCCGTTTTTGGACCAGTTGTATAACAAGGTAGCTTTACGTATCAGGGCTTCGCCCAGAAGTTCCGGGGTGTCCTCGGCAGTAAAATATTGAATGGCCTTTTCGATATGTTTTTTTGCAGCTATAAAGTCTTCTGCAAAGCCGGCTATTTCAGCAACCTCAAGTAATAATAAGCCGGCATTCAATTGTAGGCTCAGTGTTTCATAATAGGCAATGCAGCCCAATTGCAGTTTCCTGATTGCCGCCAGCCTGGCTTTATCGAAAGGTAGGGTAACCCGGGCCATCATACTGGCCGCCAGCAAGTGGTTCAAGGCATGGGTTTCTGCTTCAGAACCCGTTTTTTTGGTCATGGAATGCAACAGTTTTTCGGCTTTCTCAAAGTGGCCGCTATCAATTAAAAAGGTGGCGTAATGTTTAACCGTAAACAATTGCTCCTGTAGATTGCCAGCATTTTTTATAGCGGCTTCATAGGTGCTGGCCAGCTCTTGCTGCCCTATGGGGCAGGCCACCTGGCCATAGTGATGGGCAATTGCCAGGTTGTGACCGGAGGTATGGCCAAGAAAGGTAAGCTGTTCTGCGCTGAGGGTATAATTGAAATGTAAATTAGTGGCGATAAGCAGGTGATTATACAATTCATCAGCTTCTTTTGTGTAGGCGAAGGCTTTTTGATGGTTGCCCAAAAAATAAAAAACGAGGGCGAGCAAATTAGCGCTGTTTAGCGGCAGGGGCGGAAACAGGTAGGGGGGCAAAGTGTCATGCCAATCGATAGCTGGTTTTATTACCTTGTTAACGTACAAGAGTTTTGTCTGCCCGTTTGCTTTGCTGCTTCCGGTAGTAGTTATGGTTACCAACTCTGCAAGGCGGTCAACCCCAGCGATTATCTCCTCTGTTTGTTGCCGATATTCAGTTGTTGTTTGCAGGATAATCATCTGGATTGACTTTTTGTGTTCCCCTAAAATCTTTGGCGGCTGTTTGTTGCATATTGCGGGCGTAAATTTTCGCTAATTTTTCTGTCCGGTAATCCCCGATTTGTTTAACCAAAAAATGGGTTGGGTCATGGGTATCAATAAATATAAGTGAGACCTGCCAGCGTCCGTGAGCCTCCTCTATCCTGTACTTTACTTCAGCATCAAGTAACCAGGCATCTTCAGGTTTATTGCGGCTGTTCATAATAAGTTCACTTTTAAAAGGCCGGTTCGTTTAACTATCTCCACAGTCAACGGCCGGTCTGCCGGATCAATATCATTATCAAGCAGGATTTCCCGGATACCCAAGGTTTTATCCCCTTTTACATTGCGGGTTTTTAGCAAGAACTGCATGGGCTTGTGCATTTTGGCAAACCACTGGTTGCTGGCCGGGGAAATCAATAGCCGCTGTTGTTTTTTATCGTAAGCCACCAAGGCATAGGTTTCCTGACGGAAGAACTCCTCTACCAGCGCACTGTCGAGGTAAATATGCGAGGAACTTAATGCAACACCTGCCATACTATATCATTTCCAATAATTGCAACTCCTTTACAATAAGGTTCACCACGTTATCCCCGGCCTTTTGTACTTCCTTGCTGAGGCCAACATCGAGCCTGGTGTTTTCAATAGCAATTAAATATACTTCAATATCTTCAGGATAGTCATCCTGCAGGATTTTTTTGGCATACGACAAGGCCTGGTCCCACTTCATGCCATGGAGAAACACCAACGGGTCGTCTTCCGGGGCACGTAGGATTTCTTCAGCCGGCACCTTAAAAAGTGTGCCTACCGGTTCGCTGCTGTTGATAATGGCGTCTACCAGAATAATTTTTTGATGGCCTTTTAACCCAAACAGGGTTTCAAAAGCAGCTGTTCCCATATCAAAGAGGCTAATGGCCTCGGTGTTGCCCACGGCCTTTTTGAGTTGTTCTACCACATATACACCAATGGCATCATCGCTGCGTACCGGGTTACCGAATCCCATTATTGCTAATTTCATTTACAAAAGGGGGTTAAATAAAAAACTTTCCCGCGGCTACCCCCGGGAAAGCTTTGGTTAAAAAATGTTGTGTTTACAGTTTGAATTTAGAAAGTTCAATACCACTTTTCTCGTCATGGGCATGTACCGTACATACCAGACATGAATCGAATGAGCGGGCCACAATGCCTACTTCAACCGGGTCGGCCGGGTCTTCTACCTCAATGCCGGTGAGGGCGCTTTCTATCGGCCCCGGGTTGCCTTCGGCATCGTTTGGGCCTACGTTCCAGGTAGTAGGGGCCATTACCTGGTAGTTTTTGATTACCCCGTTTTCAATCTCCACCCAGTGGGCCAGGGCACCACGGGCGGCTTCGGTGGCACCAAACCCTTTGCCGTCCTTTTCAACAGGCTTAATGTAGAAATCGCCATTCAGGTCAATTTCGGAGAGCCATTTGTCAATCATGGTATATAACCTGGGCGCTTCATGCACGCGGGCCAGCACCCGGGTAAATACGCTCGGCCCCATTTTTTTGATAATATCACCAAACAACGGGTCTTTTATCTGATGGTCTTTGTTGTTGGGGTTGGCATTCATGATTACCCTGGCCAGCGGTCCGGCCTCGCAGGCGTGGCCGTCATAGCGAGGGGCCTTGGCCCAACTGTATTGACCGTCAAAGTCAGAATCCTCTAATGTTTGCGATTTGGCCGGAGTGGGCAAAGGCTCTTCCCAGGGGTGCAAGCCATCTTCCTGGTTGTTATACCAGGAATGTTTTACATGTTCGCTCACCTTCAGGTGGTCAAATGCATGGTAATTTTCCCCGTCAAAGAAACCACTGGAGCCGATCAGGGCATCGTTACGGCCTTCAATAGTAGGGTTATTGTACATGTCTTTGTGCAGGTAAGTACCCATAGCCAAAAACTTGCCTACCCCCTGGCCAAATTTATCGAGGCCGAATTCTAAGCCTGCCCGGATATAAAGTCCCAGGTCGCTGTTGCGCTGGGTGTCATTTTCTTCTACCCAGGCCAGCATATCGTCCCAGGTTTTGATTTCCAGGTAGCGCTCAATGGAGCAGCCCAGCCAGACAGGCTCCAGCCAATCATTTTTAAATTGGGTCATAATGGCATGCGCCCGGGTAATATCTTTCAGGGTAGGGGCGCACATCACCCCACCGGGCACCATATAACTGGAATGCGGCCATTGGCCGCCAAAGAGGGCATATACCTGCACCGGCAAACCACTGGCTGTCAATCCTTTTTGAAACGTTGTGCCCACATAAGCCGACCAGCGTTTTACCACCTCACTATATAAGGGCTTGTTGGCAAATTTTTTATTGGCCAGGTCAGTGGCGAAGATAGCGTAAAACCAGCGTGGGATACTTTGAATAGTTTCGGTAGCCTGGCCAATTGCCCTGAGCAGCAAAGCGTTGGGGGGCAGTTGTGTGCCCCAGGCTGTATCCAGGGCTGAGGAGGCGCAATACAAGTGCGAGCCTCCGCAAATGCCGCAAATCCTGGGGGTAACAATCAAGCCTGACTGGGGGTCTTTGCCACCCATGATCTGCTCAAAGCCCCTGAACATGGCTGCCTGGGTGTGGGCCCGGGTTACTTTGCCGTTATCAATATATACTTTTACATCCAGGTCGCCTTCTACCCGCCCTACCGGAGATATATTTAATTCTTTTACTGTTGACATTTTACTAGGTATTTTTGGTGAGTTGAAATTAATTAGATAGAGGTTTCCATTATGCGCTTGTTCTTAGGCATAACTTTTTGGAAACCGGCTTCGAGATAGTAAGCCAGTTTGGTCCTGCCTTCCGGCACTTCCTTGGGCAGGATGCCCAGGTACTTCATGGTATTAAATACGCTACCTTTTTTCAGGTCATGATGTGGGAAGCCCGGTTCGGTACAGCCCAGGCAAGGGTGGTTGACCCGTGTTTTACTTGACTGCCTGTTCCATAAAATACGGTTACAACTCGAACGTGTAAGCGGGCCACGGCAGCCTACTTCATAAAATAAGCACCCGCCCCGCAGGCCAAAGTTGCCATCTACTTTTTGGGCAAAATTGGTAATGTTGGTACAACCATCCTGGGTGAACTCGGTAAAGAAAGTTTTGGGCCGCTGGTAGTCGTCCAGCAAAATATCGCCAATCCGGCCAATTGAGATAGCCACTAAAATTTGTGTTACCCAATCGGGGTGGGCCGGGCAGCCGGGAATGTTAATTACCGGTAAGCCGCCTTTAGATACATAGTCGGCTCCCAGAAAGCCCCCTTTGCCGGTTTTGAGGAACTGCATTCCGGTTGACTGGCTGGGGTTTGGGGGTACGGCCGGAATGCCACCCCAGGTGGCACAATCGCCAATAGCAACCACATAGCCCGCTACTTTTGAGAGGTCCCTGACCCAGTCCATCATTGGCCGGTCTGCGAAATAATTCATGGAGCCGGAGCCGTCAGGGCCCTGGATGATAGAGCCTTCGAAAACCAGGATGTCCATTTGCTCTTTGCCGGCTATTATGTCATTTAAAAGGTCCTGTACCTGGTCGCCAATTTGCAACCCGGTAGTAGGGTGCCAGAGAATGTTTAACCCGAAGTCTGTGATGAGTTCAACAACGGTTGGTTCTTCTGCATTCAAGAAAGACATAGTATTTCCACTACATGCGCCTCCTTGAAGCCACAATACATTTGCCATAGTATAACGGTTTTTAATTTTTACTTAATTAAGCAATATATGACATAAGTCACAGAAAGCCAAAGGATGAGGCGCAAAAATATCTTTTTGACCACTAAAATATTTCTCCTGGCCCCTGGCTATGGCCTGAAAAAATGTTGCCAACGCAGACAAAATCATTGTTTGAGCTGCAATGGGTAAATATTTTCCGGCAACCCATGTGCAAAAAAAATAGGATTGAAAAGATTTTTCAGAAAACAGTAAAAGATCACCGTGGCCGATATTAGTTTTTCAGTTTATCGGCAAAGGCCGCCCGGAATTTTTCCAGCTTGGGCTGGATAACGTAGCGGCAATAGCCCTGGTTGGGGTTGAGGCTATAGTAGTCCTGATGATAATTTTCAGCCGGATAAAACGTGGTGGCCGGCACTATCTCGGTAACAATGGGCGAGGTGTAGGCCCCTGATTCAGTTAACCGTTGTTTATAGTATTCGGCTTCTTCTTTTTGCTGGTTGTTAAGGTAAAAAACGGCCGACCGGTATTGGGTGCCCACATCGGCCCCCTGGCGGTTCAGGGTGGTGGGGTCGTGGGTTTTCCAGAACACTTCCAGGATTTCTTTAAAGCTAATTATGGCCGGGTCGTAGGTAATGCGGGCCACCTCGGCATGGCCGGTGGTGCCGGTACAAACCTGCTCGTAGGTAGGGTTTTCTACCGTGCCGCCCATATAGCCCGATTCAACCGAGGCCACGCCTTTAAGTTCTTCAAACACGGCTTCTACACACCAGAAGCAGCCGGCACCCAGCACGGCCACTTCCTGTTGGCCCTGGGCCTTACCTTGCAAACTTGCCATAAATAACAGGATTAAAATTAGCGGGTTATTCATTTTTGTCCTTTTGCTTACTAAACGGTTTTAGCTGCGCCCGGGTTCCCCCTGGCCGGGAAATTCGGCCAGTACCGTGCGGCCGCCACGGGTTTTATCTCCTGGTGAAACCACTACTTTAACATCAGTTGGCAAAAATACGTCAACCCGGGAACCAAATTTAATAAAGCCAAATTCTTCGCCCTGCCGCAACGGATCACCCTCCTGCACGTACCATTTTATCCTGCGGGCCATGGCCCCGGCTATTTGCCTTACCAGGATATCCACCCCGTTGGCCATGGTCATTACCATAGTGGTGCGCTCATTGGCCGTAGAAGACTTCGGGTGCCAGGCAACTAGGTATTTGCCGGGGTGGTAGGTAAACGATTTTACCCTGCCGGCCACCGGGGCCCGGTTGTTATGCACATCTAAAGGAGACATAAACACCGAAATCTGCAGGCGTTCATCGTTGAAATACTCAACTTCCGTGGTTTTTTCCACCACCACCACTTTGCCATCGGCCGGGGCCAGCACATAGCGCTCGTTTTGGTTGATGGTAATATTGGGGCTGCGGAAAAACTGCAGCACCATAAGAAAAAAAAGTATACTAAGCACCAGGGCAATAGGCTGCACTTCTACCTTTGCCGGCCAAATGTACATGATCGCCAGATTAACGGTTACCAGTATTACCAGCAGGTAAAAAAGTGTGCTCCTGCCCTCCTTGTGTAGCGTCATAGGTTGTTTTATCTGCCCTTGCCTGCCTAAAAGCCGCCCCGGTACTTGTAGGTTTGGGCTACTTTCTCGATGGCCACCATGTAGGCTGCAATACGCATAGTTACATCAAATTTTTGAGAAGTTTTATATACTTTCTCAAAAGCTGCCTTAATAATCCGGTCGGAACGCCTGTTTACCCGGTCGCGGGTCCATTTATAGCCAAGCCTGTTTTGCACCCACTCAAAGTACGACACGGTAACCCCTCCGGCATTGGCCAGGATATCCGGCACGACCAGGATGCCCTTGTCGGCAATAATTTTATCAGCTTTATAGGAAGTTGGGCCGTTGGCGCCTTCAACAATCAGCTTAGCCCTGATCCGGTCGGCATTTTTCTTGGTAATTACGTCTTCTTTGGCAGCCGGGATCAGCACATCAACCTCCAGGGTAAGCAAATCTTCCGGTTCAATGGGTTCGGCCCCCGGAAAACCTTTGAGTAAGCCGTTATTAGCATCACGGTAAATCTGGGCGGCCCGGGCATCAATGCCGTTTTCATTATAATAGGCTCCGGAAATATCGCTGATGGCCACAATCTTTACCCCCCGCTCGGTCATCAGGGTAGCGGCATAAGAGCCCACATTGCCAAAGCCCTGAATAGCACAAGTGGCATTATAAGGGTTGATTTTCCGTTTTTCCATGGCCACCATGGCCGACACCATTACCCCGCGGCCGGTAGCTTCGGCCCGCCCGAGGGAGCCGCCCAAAACAATGGGCTTGCCGGTTACCACCGCATTGATGGTCATACCGTGGGCGCGGGAGTATTCGTCCATTAACCAGGCCATCTCACGCGGGCCGGTCCCCATATCCGGGGCCGGGATATCTTTGTCGGGGCCAAATACCGTAATCATGGCATCGGTATAGGCGCGGGTGAGGCGCTCAATTTCCCCGGGCGACATCTCCCGCGGGTTGCAGGTGATACCGCCTTTGGCACCCCCATAGGGGATATCTACCACCGCACATTTCCAGGTCATCCAGGCAGCCAGGGCTTTGACTTCATCAATGTTTACGGCCGGGTCGAAACGGATGCCGCCCTTTGACGGGCCCAGGATGTTGGAATGGATTACGCGGTAGCCTTCAAACACCCGGATAGAGCCGTCATCCATGGTAATGGGCAATGACACCACCACCTGCTTTACCGGTGTTTTCAGCACATTGTATATTTCTTCCTCAAGACCTAAGGTTTGTGAGGCCAGATCAAATCTGGACATCATAGATTCAAGCGGGTTTTCATGGTCTCGGATGGGGGCAGGCTCTATATAACCCATGATTTTGCGATGTTTAAAGTTGGTGTTGCAAAGGTAGTTAAAGGAGTATAACCACCACGTTTCTAAGAAAATATTTTAATAAATACCACGATAAAAGGGGTTGCCAGCAAGAGGCTGTCGAAGCGGTCGAGAAAGCCCCCGTGGCCGGGCAGGGCGCGCCCCGAATCTTTGATTTCAATACCTCTTTTAAATACCGATTCAATCAAGTCGCCATAGATGCCGGTAATCACAATCAGGCCCGAAGCCACCAGCCACTGCACGGTGTTTAAATCGAGAAAATAACGTGATAGCACGTAGGCCATAACCAGTGCCAGCAAGCCCCCGCCAATGCTACCCTCCCAGGTTTTTTTTGGCGACACCCGCTCAAAAAGCTTTTTCTTGCCCAGCATAATGCCTGAGAAGTAGGCCCCGGTATCGGAAGCCCAGAGAATGAACATAATGCCCACAATAATTTCGTGGCTGTACTTTTCATTGGCAAAAGCTATGATATGCAGCAGCGAAAACGGAATGGCCACATAAATGATCCCCAGAAAGGTATAGGCAATATTGGTGAAGGGCTTTTCGTCTTCCTTTTTATAGAGCTTGATCATAAACACCGAGGCCAGTAGCGGGAACAGCACCAGCATATACTTTAAGGGCAGGATATCGGCCTCAATCAGAAAGGTAAGGATGAAGAACATCTGCCCGATCAGGGTACCCCAGACTTTCAGGGGCAGCTTGTCATCCATGCGGGCCAGTTTATAAAACTCCCATTGGGTGAGGATGCTCAACGTAATAAAGACGGCAAAATACGTCCACATATTATAGGCGGTGCCGGCAATAATCAGGAAAGCCCCGACAACGGCCGTCATTAGCCGCAGCTTTAAACCGCTGAACTTAGTTGAACTTGATGTCATTTTCTATTATTCTTAGGGCGCTTACCACGTATTCCGGGGCCACATGCACCTCATACTGGCCAAAAATACTATAAGCCGAATCTTTTTTGTTAACAATTACCGCCTGCATACCGTTATCCGTGAGGATATCGCTAACCATAGCGGCTTTATACTCTTCTTTGGCAGCAAACACCTTAACCCAGTTGTTCATTGGCATTTATACGTTGGCTGTTTCGTTTAAAGGAAAGCAAAAGAACCCCGGTTAGTGCAGCCGAAATAATCACCTGCGACCAGGGCAGGGTTTCGGTATCTTCGATATTAAAATCAACTGCCTTTACCTGATATAAATACAACATCACTAAAGTAAAGCCATTATTAAAAAAGTGGGCTACCATCGGGTAAACTATATTGCCGGAAAAATAATACAGATAACCAAACATCACCCCCAGCAGCATACGCGGCACCAGGCCAAAAAACTGCAAATGAAACAGGCTGAAGAGCAGCGCCCCGGCCCAGATAGCGAGGTGAATATTTTTGGTTATCCGGAAGACATGGTTTTGCACCAGCCCGCGAAACACCAGTTCTTCGCCTATGCCGGGGATAACCGCCACCACCATCAATCCCAGCAGCAGTTCCCCGGTATTGCCAAAGCGGGTGATAAACTCCGAAGTGCCGGCCAGGGAGTCCTCCAGGGCACGCAGGGTTTTTTCCAGCCCGGCCAGGGTTTCGGGGAAGCTAATATTTTTGTTCCACTCAATAAACGGGGCATTAACGCCCATAAAGAAAAAAGTGATCAGGATGGCCATGAATACCGGTAACCCGTAGGTTTTGCTGCCGGCAAGCTGGCGCAAGCGGCCCTTGTACAAGTACCTGACCAGCAGCCACGGCACCAGGAAAAACCCAACCAGTTGACTGATGCCCTGGGCAATAAGGAAAGGGATGCGCATGCCCTCGTCTCCGGCCGGGTTGCCAAGGTGTTGCAGGTAGGTGCCGGGGGCGCCCGGGTAAAAGGGGTAAGCTATGGCGATACCGAGAAAACCCCCGAACAGTTGAAAGCCCACCATAGTGGCCCCCAGGGTGATGAGCAACTGCGCCCAGGGAGGGTAACCGGTAAACAGCCCGGTGGTAGTTGGATTGGCTTTGCTGGTCATGCTTTTGTTAATGTTGACAAAAGTAAGGGTTATTATCTTTTGCAAAAGCTATATTTTTGTAAGTCGGGATAAAAAAGCAGCAGATGGTAACCATTGGATCACATGAAATCGGGGAGTTTCCCCTCTTGTTAGCGCCTATGGAGGATGTGAGCGACCCGCCTTTTCGGGCCGTGTGCAAGGAAAACGGGGCGGATTTGATGTACACGGAATTTATTTCGGCCGAAGGCCTGATCAGGAATGCGGCTAAAAGCCGGCAAAAGCTGGATATTTATGCTTATGAGCGCCCGATAGGCATTCAGATTTTTGGCGAGAAGATTGAATCGATGCGTGAGGCTGCGGCTATTGCCGAGGAGGCCCGGCCCGAGTTGGTTGATATCAATTACGGCTGCCCGGTAAAGAAGGTGGCCGGCCGCGGGGCGGGGGCCGGTATTTTGCTGGACCTGCCCAAAATGCAAAAGATGACGGCCGAGATTGTTAACCAGGTGAGCTTGCCGGTAACCGTAAAGACCCGCCTGGGCTGGGATGAAAACAGTATTCAAATTATTGAGGTGGCCAAACGCCTGCAGGATGTGGGCATCCGGGCCCTCACCATCCACGCCCGCACCCGCCAGCAAATGTATAAGGGCCACTCCGACTGGAGCTATATTGCCGAGGTGAAAAACCAGCCCGACATCCATATCCCGGTGTTTGGCAATGGCGACATCGACTCGCCCGAAAAGGCTGTGGAGTACCGGAAAAAATATGGTGTTGACGGCATCATGATTGGCCGTGCAGCCATTGGCAACCCGTGGATTTTTAACGAGATAAAACATTATATGGCTACCGGGGAGCACCTGCCGCCACCCACCATGGCCGGGCGTATTGCCACGGTAAAAAAACATTTGCAGTTCTCTATTACGTGGAAGGGCGACAAAACCGGGGTGTATGAAATGCGCAGGCACTACACCAACTATTTCAAAGGATTGCCCCACTTTAAACCTTACCGCCAGCAACTGGTAGAACTGGAAGACCACACGGCCCTTTTTGATCTGCTGGACGAGATAGGGGAAAAGTTTAACGATTATGACGGGGTGACAGCATGAGCAACAGGCCCGCTGTTAAAAACGTATCGTTAGCCTGGTTGCTGTTGTTGGTGCTTACCCTTATCTGGGGCAGCTCGTTTATTCTTATCAAACGCGGCCTGGATGCCTTTTCGGCTTACGAGGTAGGGGCGCTGCGTATTGTGGCGGCCGCCATGGTAATGGTGCCCACGGCCTTTCGCCAGCCTGGGAGAATCCATAAACGTTATTGGCCGTGGATTTTCTCCGTAGGCTTCTTCGGCAGTTTCATCCCGGCATTTTTGTTTGCCATGGCCGAAACCCAACTCAACAGCGCCATTGCCGGGGTGCTTAATGCCCTGACGCCCCTGTTTGCCGTGATGGTTGGGGTTGTCATGTTTCACCAACTGATTACCGGCCGGGTAGTTCTGGGGCTGGTCATCGGCTTTGCCGGCACCTTGTTGTTGATGTCGGGCGGCAGGAGCGGCCTGTGGCAGAACCTCAACTATTACGGGTTGTTTGTTGTGCTGGCTACCCTCTGTTATGGCTTTAATGTGAACATCATCAAGTTTAAGTTAACCGGGGTAAAGGCCCTTGCTTTAACCAGCCTGTCGATGCTGATGGTGCTGCCGGTAGCCCTCCTCTATTTATTGGCCGGCACCCCTTTTCTGACCACCCTGAAGACACACCCGCAGGCCTGGGGCTCTTTCTTTTATGTAGTACTGCTGGGGATTATGAGCACAGCCGTGGCTATGACCCTGTTTAATAAACTGGTGCAGATTTCCTCTACGATTTTTGCCAGTTCGGTAACCTATTTAATCCCCATTGTAGCCGTGGGCTGGGGCTTGCTCGATCAGGAAACACTTTATCCGCAGCACTACCTTGGTATGCTGGTGGTACTATTGGGGGTATATATTGCCAACCGCAAATAAATTATTCGCGATTCTCGTGAATAAACCGGGTTAATCAATTCCCCCTTCCTGACGTAGTAAAGGTGGCTCCCGCCTTTGGTTGGCGGCAGTGCTATTGGCGCCCTTTCAGGGCGTATCCTATCTGTGTACTTCTGACCAAGACGTTGCCTTGTATTACATAATTCAGGCCTTCAGCCTGCTCTATCCTGTTGGTGAAAGAAATTACTCTTCTGTTGAAAGAAAGCCTGGTTTTGAATCGGGGCCAGACTAAAACATGTTTCCCGTAGTGTAGGTGCGGCAAGCACAAGGATAGGCTGTGGGCTCATTGTTCAGGGCAGCGATGATAAGGGGCAATTATATGGGCTTGGCGTGTTTTGTAATTAGCTAATTATCAATAAGTTGTGCTTACATTTTGGTTAGATGTTAAGAAATTGTTAACTTTATGTTACCAAATTAACGTACAGTTAACATGAAGTTCCGTTTGGCCGTGTGGGGGTTGGTTTTGGCTTTGCTGTCATTTCAGGATAGTTATGCCTACCGTATGACGGCTTCCGGAGGGCATGACGGCCTGTTGTCGCAACTGGGGGTAGCCGGCAACGAGGAGGCCATGGAGAAACTTGAGGGCGTATTAGCCCTCCTTGCCAGGAAACAACCACAGTACAAACGGCCACAGGATTTTGTTGCGTATCTGTATTATTACACCCACCGCAAGCTGTTGAAGAAATATAGTGCCTACCCTTCCTTAAGCGAAACCCTGGCGCAGGGTAGTTATGACTGCCTAACGGCCACCACCATTTATGCTATTTTGTTAACCGAACTCAACATTCCGCATGTGGTGGTAGAAACCAACTATCATATCTACCTGTTGGTGTATCCGGGCAGCGAAAACGAAATACTGCTGGAACCTACCGATCCCCGCTACGGGTTTGTCACAGACCGGCAGCAGATAGCCCGGCAAAAGCAAACCTACCGTCAGGCCAATAGTGAGTTGCAGGCCGGGCAGGTTGATTTACACCTGAATATTGAGCGCCAGCTTACCGGCCGGGAACTTAGGGGCCTGTTATATTACAACCAGAGTGTCCGGGCGTTGAACGGGGGTAATTACCAGCGGGCCGCGGCCCTGGCAGAAGAAGCCGGAAAATACTATACCGACAGCCGGGTAACTAAACTGCTGGATTATATTGCCTCTATCTGAGGGTCTATTTTATTTTCTTCAGACTTTCTTTGTGCCCGTTAATTACCTTTTTAATTTTTTCCAGGTCGGCATAGGCTTGCTCTACGGCAGCTTTATTGTCCTCAATTTGCT
>JALSJF010000147.1 GCA_026989505.1 Cyclobacteriaceae bacterium | reverse complement strand
CTTTTTCAGCGGCAGTATATCAACACCAAGAAGGCCGTTGCGTTCTTTCTGGGTCTTGTGCAGGTCGGCCCCTCTAATGCCCATGTGGCTGGCGTTTAGCTGGCCCAGCATCAGGTTAAACACATAATAAAAATCGGTTTTGGTAGAGGCTGAGAGAGCCCATTCACGGTATTTTTTCTTCAGGGAACTAAAGTCCCGGCCATGAAACCCGGGATCGTAAAACCCTGCATTAAGAGTCCGCCAGGCCTCGGCAAAAATTTGTGCCCGTTCGGCCGGGTGGTTGATATCCATAGCGGCCCTGAAAGCCAGGTTTTCAACCTTGGCTTTGTTAATGGTAACGGCTGCCAGTTTGCCGCCCTGTTTCATAAAGTAGAGTTTCTTGCCCTGTGGCCCTAAGGTTACTCCGGCTGGGGCCATATTGTCTCTGGTCAGGGCTTTGGCTTCACTGCCATCCCACTTAATTTTATACAGGTCCTGATCGGCTTTAAAAACCTGGCGGCTGTTGGCATTGGTAACATAAAAAAAGTATTCCCCATCATCACTTATCGCCAGGTTGCTTTCGTTGCCCGGCAGGGCGGTAACCTGTGACAGCCGGTAATGGATGTCGGTAAAGTCTATTAATACCGGGGCAACTTTGTTTTTATCTTGTTGGTCCTTCTTTTCTTTGCTTTCATCCTCTTCTTCCCAGTCTTGTTTGGTTTTTTCCCAATCGGCTTGCCGCAACCAGGCAAACCACACGTCCACATCGCCATTGTTGCGGGCTGAGAGAAAGCCCAGTTTGGAGCCGTCTTTGCTCCACACCGGGTTTGAATCGCGTTTAGGATGCATACTAATGTTAACAGGCAGGCGGCTGTTGTCAGCAGCATGAATATAGATTTCGGCATTAAAATCGAGGTCGGGCAGGGAGTAGGCCAACCATTTGGCATCAGGACTCCAGCTAATCCCGCTGGCCGTGGCCCAGCCGTCTAGCAAGGTTATTTGTCCGCTTATTTTTCCGGTAGCGGAAATATTGGCGGTAATAAGTTTTCCCCGCCCTTCATTATAGGCGAGCTTTTTGCCATCGGGTGAAACTACCGGGTTGCTGATGTCTTCCTTGCCTGTGCGTATCTTTTTGATCTTGATTTTCAGTGTTTTAAACAAATTGCTTTGTTTTGGGTCGGCCGATGTGGCGAGGTACAAGTTGTACTTACCTTCCCGGTCGGAGGTAAACAGCAGTGAGGAGTCGTTTAACCAGGCCACATCCTTGTCCCGGTAGGGGCTGTTGGTGATTCTTACGGCACGGGCTTTTTCCTTATCGTTTTCTTTTACAAACACTTCCCCCCTGATGACCAGGGCTAATAGTTTACCGTTGGGCGATACGGCATACTCATTGAGATGGTCGCTGTAGGTTTTATGTTCAACAGGATCGAAACGGTAATCGGTGCCCAGGTTGATATTGATAGCCTGCGGCTGGCCGCCTTCTACCGGCATTTGCCACAGTTTGTTATACTGCTCCATGACGATGGTGTTACCCCCAATATCCATGGCCATCACACCATAATCGGTAAAATTGGTTAGTTGCTGGGGCTCGTTTATAGCTTTACCGGTAGCCGAAATATCAACCCGGTAGATATTGTATTTACCACTTCTGGCGCTGATAAACAGCAGGGTATTGTCATCGGCCCAGCGTGGGTTAAAATCCTGGCCGTCAAAGGTAGTAAGTTGGGTAAAGGAGTTATCCTGGCGATCGTAAAGCCAGATATCCCGGTTGGCTGCGCCCTGGTAGGCTTCGCGGGCGATACGGCATGTGCCACGCACAAAAGCTATGTAACGGCCATTGGGAGAGG
This sequence comes from Cyclobacteriaceae bacterium, assembly GCA_026989505.1. Lineage (GTDB taxonomy): Bacteria > Bacteroidota > Bacteroidia > Cytophagales > Cyclobacteriaceae > S012-113. Next base: position 713 of record JALSJF010000147.1, on the reverse strand, counting down.
GTTGTGGCTCAAACCCCAGGCTATTGAAGGCCCGGTAGGGTGTGCCGCCTGTAGCCGCTACCCTGACTATCTCGGCCTCGCGTTCAACCTGCTTGTAAGTACGGTTCGACTCCATCAGCAAGCCGTACGCAGCGCTCCAGGAACTAATATAATCCTGCGTTGGATGATAGGTTATCCGCTGGGGGGCGCTGCCTGCCACGTTGATAACGTAAACATCATTGTTGCCAAAGCGGTCGCTGCTAAAGGCAAGTTGCCGGTTATCGGGGCTCCACACCGGCCGTTGGTCATAAGCCTGGTGAATGGTGAGGCGCCTGGCCGGACCGCCAGGTAATGGGGCAACCCAAATATCACCCTGGAAGACAAAGGCCAACTGTTGGCCATCAGGGCTGAGGGCGGGATAGCGAACAAAAGAGACCGGTTGCCCCCAAAGTTGCGGGGTATAACTAACTACGACCAAAAATATGAAAAGTGAAAATTTGCCGGGAGTTTGCATAACTGTTGCGGATTTATCGGACGACCAAATTAATATCCGGGACTTCTTTTTGATAGCTTTTTGAGGACTGTTTAGCGGTAAATTACATAAGTGGAGCCTCCTTGCCCGGAATGGTGATTAACCGGCAATAAACAACAAAGCCCGGAACTTGCGCCCCGGGCTTCCTCCAAAAAAAGTGGAGGTTCAACATGTGAACAAAAATGTAATCCTCAACCTCTGT
>JALSJF010000146.1 GCA_026989505.1 Cyclobacteriaceae bacterium | reverse complement strand
GGTGCTGGCCGAAAAAGGCGGCTTTATTTATGCCCATTGGGACGGCACGGCCGAAACAGAGCAAAAAATTAAAGAAGAAACCAAAGCTACCATCCGTTTAATCCCGCTGGAGCAAGCGCAGGAAGAAGGAAAATGTGTCTATTCCGGTAAACCCTCAGCCGGCCGGGTGGTCTTTGCTATCGCTTATTGACCGGGTAACTTGCTTTACCCTCCGAAGCTTCAGCGTAGGAGGGTTTACCTTGCCCGAAGCTTCAGCGTAGGAGGGTTTACCTTGCCTAGCCTTAGCGCAGGAGGAGCTATCTCCCGGGTGCACCCCATAGTAACAGGTAGTAGTTTTTGTAAACAAAATAACGGGCTGGAATAGTTGATTGTTACCCTTGTCTTTATATTTTTGCAACTGAATACAGTTGCTATACGTTATGTCTAGAAAGGACAAACTGATAAAGAGGTTTTTGCGTATGCCATCAGATTTTCATTATCAGGAGATGGTAAGGCTTTTGAGGTATTTTAACTTTAAAGAGGTAAAAAAAGGAAAGACATCCGGATCGAGGATAAAGTTTGAAAATAAGGAGGGTGTGCCTGTTATGTTGCATAAACCCCACCCGACCGGTATTATGAAAATATATCAGATGAAACAAATTAAAGAATTGCTGGAGCTATGAAAAATTTACATTACAAAGGATACACGGGTAGCATTGAGTTTAGTGCAGAAGACAATGTGCTTTTTGGCAAAGTGTTGGGGGTTAAGGGCCTGTTATCCTACGAAGGGGCCACAGGTAAAGACCTTGAGGATGATTTTAAGGAGGTTATTGATGACTATCTGGCGGATTGTGAGGCCAGGGGCATTAAACCTGAGAAACCTTATAAAGGTAGCTTCAATGTCAGGATTTCCCCGGCATTACATCAAAAAGCAGCTTTGCAGGCCAAAGAGGAAAACGTCTCATTAAACAGCCTCGTTGCCGAAGCCATTCGCAGGAGAATCCATAATGTGCAATAAACCACACTCAGGCGTGGCAGGCATTAACCGATTTACCCTCCGAAGCTTCAGCGTAGGAGGGTTTACCTTCTCCGAAGCTTCAGCGTAGGAGGGTTTACCTTCCCCGAAGCTTTAGCGTAGGAGGGTCAGCACACCCCTGACTTGAGAAATTACCCGTTGTTATTGTATCTTTGATAGCGATAAACAGAACATTAAAGATTAAAATAGTATGCGACTAAAACTTACTACCTTATTTATTCTGCTGGGCTCAATTACCGTCAGTGCCCAGGAACTGCTGGAGATGTTAAAAAGTGATATCAATACCGAAAAGAGGTCTATTGTAGCCGAAGTAATTAAAGTTCCCCATGATCAGGAAACGGAATTTTGGCGTATTTACAGTGAGATGGAACAGGAGACCAACGTATTGGCCGACAAAAGAGCGGCCAATATTAAAAAGTTTGCCGAAAACTACGCGAATATCACCGATGATATAGCTATTGACCTGGCCAACACCTATATTGGTATGATGACCCAACGGTACAAGATTTATAAAAAGTACCTGAAAAAGATGTCGAAAGTAATGCCGGCTAAAGAAGCAGCCAAATTCATTCAGTTGATGGGGCAGATACAACTGCTTATTGATGTACAAATTGCTGCCGAAGTGCCGCTTATTGAGTAACCGCCTACTGTCTGTTTTCGAACACCCCATTTCAATTTCGGACGCAATTGAAATGGGGTGTTTGCATTTTACCGGCCTGGGGCCAAAACCAGGGCCGTTTATCCGCCTGGCATGTTTATTGGCTGATTCAGTTGTCAGCATAATGCTGACAACTGAAAAACTGATAACCAGAGTTGCCGGGGGGGTGACTTGCCGTACGGGCCAGAACACCTGCCGGGTAAGAGGAGGAACAGCCAGACCGGAAAATAATGAAAACTTTTTACACTTTAGGGCCCGCCTTGCTGGCAGTACATGTTTCAATGGCACAGCCAACACAACTTACGTTTGCCGAAGCGGTAAAAATAGGGTTGCATGAAAATGTGGTAATGAAAAATACCCGCAACAACCTGCGCTCATTTCAAGCCAACAAAGCTATTCGGGTGGCGGCTTTTACGCCAAACCTGGGTGTTTCCAGTGGTATTTCGCAGACATCCGGACCGCAAATAGATGAACAAAAAGGCTTAATTAATTCCATTACCAGTAATTTCCGCGCATCTGTTGGTTCGGAACTGGTGATCTTCAATGGGAATAACCGCATAAATTCCCTCAAGGCATCAGCTTACCGCTTGCAGGGGCAGGAGTTTTTGCTTAAACGTACTGAGCAGGATATTATTAACCAGGTAGCCCTGCAGTTTTTGCAGGTTTTGCTCGATCAGGAGTTGCTGCGCATTGCCGAAGAAAATTTGCTTACCCAGCAAAGGACCCTTGACGAAATCACCGGTTTTGTTACGGCCGGCAGCCGGCCCGAAGTTGACCAATACCGGCAGCGTGCCGATGTTAAGCGGTTTGAGTTGCTGGTGATCCAGGCCGGGAATGCCCTGGTTAATGATAAGGCCGCCCTGGCACAAACCCTGCAGCTTGACCCGGCCGAAGATTTTACGGTAATTAAACCGGCCTGGGATATTGACCATATCAGGGCCATGACCTTCAGCCTGGAGGAGCTATATACTACAGCGTTACAAAACAGGGCTGATTTTAAAAGGCTGGAGGCAATAGAAAGGGCTTCCTTGCATGATTACAAGCGTGCTGCCAACGGCTACCTCCCCTATGTATCGGGCTTTATCAGCTTTGGCGCAAGCTATTTCAACCCCAATGACCCCAACGTGCCTACAGAGCCGTTTTTAGACCAGCTTGGCAGCAGAAGGTCAACCAGCTACGGGGTAAACCTTACCATTCCTATCTGGAACCGGATGCAGGCCAGAAATGCCAGGATAACAAATAAGGTTACCCATGAAAACGTGATTAACGCAGTAGAAAACCTGGAAAAGCGGGTGAAGATTGAAGTGCAAACAGCCTATACCAATTTTATTGATGTAAAAGCAGCTTATGAAGTAAGCCTGGCCCAATATGATGCTGCCAGGCTGGCGTACGAAACCCAGCAGGAAAGCTATACTGTAGGCCTGGCCACCCAGGTAGAGCTGACGATTGCCAATGCCGCTTTTGTTGGCGCCCGGGCCAACCTGGCCCAAACCGGTTACCGGTTGCTGTTTCAAAAGATACGCTTAGACTACGCCACCGGGGTGCTGACTGCGGAGGGCATAGAAAACTAATGGGTTGGCTTATTCCAGCCCAATCATGATAAAGGCACCCCAGTAGATCGGGTCTTTATATTCATTGCGCAGTTCCTTCTTGGCCTGAATGAATGATTCCCGCTTTTTACCGGTAGCCAGCCATTTGGTATAAAAACTTACCATGAGTTTTTGCGTAGCTTCATCATTCACCTTAAACATACTCATGATAAGGGTGCGGGCCCCGGCTACCATAAAGGCCCGTTGCAGGCCGTACACGCCTTCGCCAACGGACAAGTCCCCCAGGCCGGTTTCGCAGGCGCTGAGTACCACCAATTCAGTCCCATCCAGGTTCATGCTCATGGCTTCGTATGCGGTAAGGATACCGTCTTCGATGTTATAATTGTACTTGGTTTTATTAAGCACATCACCGGCCCCGGCCATTAACAAGCCGGTGCGTAGTAAGGGGTTTTCGGCCAGCTTGGCTTCGTTCTGCTCATAAAGTGCATCCTGGGCAATTTCTTCGGCCGGGGTAAAGAAGCCATGGGTGGCAATATGAATTATTTTCGGGCTCTCTACCGATTTAATAGCTTCTTCAGTTGCCGCTTTTTCCATCTGCGTGGAAGTTTGCCAGCCCTTTTGGGTCAACAACGCATTAAGTTCGTTGATTTCTATTTCGGTACCCGCCAGTTGCCCTATTTTTTTGCGGCTGTTGCCCGAAGCTTCTAAGTAATAAATAGGGTTGCCAAACATAGATGCCTGGGTTGATTTGTCTGTGCTTTGTTTTTTGAGGGCATTCAGGTAAATATCTTTGGTATTACTTACCAGAATAATATTGGAATTGTCCAGCACATAATTATGGTCATCAACCGGGATGGCCTCCAGGTTGATTTGATTATACACCCCATCGGCCGAGAGGTAAATGGTAGCGGTCGGGCCAACCACATTGGCAATAGGTAACCAGTACTGGGCGTTGGAAAAACGGTCACGCCTGCGGTAGATGATAGAATTACGGTAGGCATTAAAATATTTGGTTTCCAGGTCATGGCCATTGTTCAGGGTAAATACCCCGGGTTTTTTTTGCACCCTGGCATTTTTTACATAAAGGCCGGCATAAATTACCGAATCGGTAAATACGTGGTCGAAATACCGGTAGCGCACCATTTCTATGGCTACTTCGTTCTTTTGCAGTACACTTTGTACATTCTGCCAGACAATCTCGCTCTCTTCACTCAAACTTTTATACAAGTCTGACCTTTCACTAAGTTGCTTTTCTATTTGTTCCACCTCGTCCTGGATCAGCAGCGGGTCAATCTCGTTGGCTTCCAGTTGTTCCAGCGACATGGAGAGGGAAGAGGTTAACAATTCCTTTTTGGTTAGCCACTCGTTATAAAGGGATTTCAATTCTTCATCATCGCCATTGAGGATACGCTGGCGTATTTTTATGGAAGAACTAAGCAATATAGCCTTGGTGGTGAGGGCATTGTTAAACACCTTTTCTATCATGCTGGGGTCTTCATCTTTAAAGGTCATGGCAATAGAGGTGAAGAATTCGTAATCGGGCTTGATGGTATTCCAGTACTTAGCCTTTTCCCGCTCACTCAAAGCCGGGAAGAAGTCCTGGATAAAGCTGTCATATTTTCTCATCACCTCTTCCATCGTCTTTTTGGCCTTGCGCTTATCACCCTGCATGTAATATACTTTGGCCAGCTTGGAGTTTACGCGCACATACTCCGGATGGTCGGCACTAAAGAAAGTTTCATAAAGTTTTTTGGCCTGTTTATATTTTTCTTCGGCATGGGCATAATCTTTTTGCTGATAGTAAATATCACCGGTAAGGGTATAGATTGAGGCTACATTGATGTTCCGTTTGGCTTTCAAGCGCACCTCCCAGATGGTTTCGGCCAGGGAGAGGGCATTAAAGGCATCATCAAAGCGGTGTTCGCGGATATAAAGCAGGGATACGTCTTTGAGCACATCGGCATACAGCGGGGTGCGGCTGCCGAGTTTGTTGGCAATGGTGGTTTTGGCTTCTTCAAAAACGGCTTCGATGGCCTCTGCCGGCTCATTATTATAGAACATTACGATACCTAATTGCGATTGGGTTTTGGCATAATCAATATGTTCTTTGCCAAACACCTTACCCTGAATGGCCAGGACCTCTTCTATATATTGCTGGGCTTTTTCATAATCGCCAATATTGGTGTAAATTCTGCCTAACAATAGATTGCAGCGGGCGGTTTTTGAAGAATTTTCACCAAATTGGGCCAAAGCAATGGTAAGGGCCCTGCGGGTCATTTTTTCTGCCTCGGTGTAATCCCCGGCATACAGTTTAAGGCTGCCATAACTGAGCAGGGGGGAGATGAGGTTACGCGAATTGGCCCCGTACATAGCTTCATAGGCGCTTAACGATTGGCTCAAGAGTTCTTCGGTGGCCCGGATGCGGCCAAACTTAACCAGCACATCGGCCAGGTCTATGGCCGAGGCAAACTCATCGTATAAGGTAAGGTCATCGGCCCTGAATAATAATTTTTGAGCGTATTCTATATTTCCCTTGGCCGCGTCAAAATCACCTTTCAGGGCCAGCAGACGGGCTTCTGTTTCCAGGGCCACTACATAAGAAACTACATTTAACCTGTCCCTTCTGTCTTTCTTGAGGATTTCCAGCGCTGCGGTTATATTTTTTTCGGCATTGGCATAATCACCGAGGTTAATCTGCAGGGCGGCAATTTTTTGCAGCTCGATACCGTATTTGCGGTCTTGGGTGTCGTATTTTGCCTGGGTGGCGGTTAGTGCTTCGGCCAACATGGCCTTGGCTTGGTCGAGTTGGTCGGTTGCCTCGTAGTATTTGGCCAGGTGATTGAGGGTGCGCACGTAAGCAACGTGGCCGGGCGTGATTTGCGGCTTGACAACCTTCGCAAAACTTTCCCGGTATATTTTTCCGGCCTCATCAAACTTATCGGTAAAGTCAACGTAAAAGTTAGCCGTTTCTGTAAGGGTAAGATGATATTCAGGTGAATCTTCCCCATAAAGGGCTTTTTTCTGCACCAGGATGTCTTCGAGGTAGTTGTCGGAATTGATATATACTTTACTCACCAAGGTGGCCTGGTAGGCAAACTCCAACAGCTTAATGCGGGTGGGATGGTACTCAGGAATTATCTGGGTAGAAGCTAATAGTTGCGCCACCTTACCCTCAATTTTATCGGTTTTTTCTTTATCCAGGTTGGCCCTGAAATTCATCGCATCCAGCTTTACATAATTGAGGCTCTTTTTACTAAAATACTTCTTGATTACCCGCTCGTATTCACTGTTCAGGTTTTTGAACTTGGCCAATTCATTGTTGATCAGATAACTGTTTAATACAGCCTCGTAAATTTGCATGGCCAGGTAATGCGATTCGTTATGCTGGCGTTTGAGGTAACTCAGGGCATCTTCATAGATTTTGCGGGCAACTTTGGGGGCAACCCCGTTTTCTTCCAGCATTTGCCCTTGCCAGAGCAGGTTTTCCACATAGCGGATATTGCCTTTGCCCAGGTTATTGTCAATCCAGTCGGCTGCCTGCAGGAAAGTTTCATCGGCTTTGATAAAGTCGCCCATTTTACGATAGGTGTTGGCCTTGAGGTTCATCAGCCGGGCATAGTCATCTAACCGGACGGCCACTTCTTTGGCACTTAATTTTACCGATTTTAGTTTGCCGGACTTGGGGTCAATCACTGTTTTTTTGCTTACGGCCCGGCCTTTAAAATATTTTTCACTGGCCGAAATAAATTCTATGGCTTTGGCATAATAGCCCTGGGCACTGTAAACATCGGCCGAGTTGAGGTCGGTAAAGGCCTTCAGGTCTTCATTGTCGGGTATTTTATCTACATTTTGCAGGGCTTTGCGGATATACTCTTCGGCCAGTTTCGGGTAACCGTATAACAGCAGCAGGTTAGATACCCGGTTAAGTACGATGGTGTGTTCAGGCGACACTTCGTTATTTATCTTCAGGCTCATGGTCAAAGCCTGTTCAATATTTTTGTTGAATTCATTGAGCAGCCCGGTGGCGAGGTTAATCCTGGCTGCCTGTAAATAATATTCTACGAGGTAGGGGTTTTCCGGCCCAAGTTTTTTCGTTACCTTCTTCTTTAGCTTCTCATTGGCTTTTTTCGCCCGGATGTAATCGCCAATAGTATAAGGGGCGTTTACCTTGTCAACCAGTTTATCATATTTCTGGGCCATAGCCGGCATAAGGTGCAGGAAGATAAACAAAAGGCTCAGCCATAGTGTCGGGGAAGTCTTTAGTATTGGTTTCATTCTTGTGGTGTATTTGCCTGTAATAACGATTGCTTTACTACCCGAAAATTACAAAATTTTCAGGCCTTATCAATACAAATGTAGTGTTGATACATTTAATGGCTTAAACGTAAACCCTAAGCCAGAAGTTTGTGCAGTATTTCAATAGCCGAAGCGGCAATGGGCGTGCCTGGCCCGAAGATAGCCGCCACCCCTTGCTGGCGCAGAAAATCATAGTCATCCGGGGGGATCACCCCACCGGCTACCACCATAATGTCTCCCCGGCCTATTTTTTTCAGTTCTTCAATAAGCTGCGGCACCAGTGTCTTATGGCCGGCTGCCAGGCTGGAGGCGCCTATAAGGTGCACGTCATTTTCGGCTGCCTGCAGGGCCACTTCGGCCGGGGTCTGGAACAGGGGCCCGATGTCCACATCAAAACCCAGGTCGGCAAAGGAGGTAGCCACCACCTTAGCGCCCCGGTCGTGGCCGTCCTGGCCCATCTTGGCAATCATTATCCGTGGCCGCCTGCCCTTTTGCCGGGCAAATTCATCGGTCAGGGCCTGTGCTTCTTTATATTTATCGTCCATCTTAATCTCTTTTGCATATACGCCCGAAATAGTATGCTGGGAAGCCTGGAAGCGGCCAAATACTTCCTCCATGGCGGCCGATATCTCGCCCAGTGTTGCCCTGGCGCTGGCGGCCTCTACGGCCAGCGCCAGCAGGTTGCCTGTGCCCGAGGCGGCCGCCTCGGTAAGGGCCTTGAGGGTACGCTCAACTTCGGCCCCGTTGCGGTTGGCCTTCAGCTGTTGTAAACGGGCTAATTGCTTTTCCCGCACGGCCGTGTTATCCACTTCCAGCAGTTCAATTTCCGGCTGCCGGCCGGAGTAAAACCGGTTAACCCCAACAATAATGTCTTGTCCCGAATCGATCCGGGCTTGTTTTTTGGCTGCGGCTTCTTCGATGCGCATCTTGGGTAAGCCGGCTTCTATGGCTTTGGTCATGCCGCCCAACGACTCTATTTCTTCTATGTGCTGCCAGGCTTTTTCTGCCAATTGGCCGGTCAGCGATTCTACATACCAGGAGCCGCCCCAAGGATCTACCACGTTGGTAATGCCGGTTTCAAATTGCAGGTACTTTTGCGTATTACGGGCAATACGGGCCGAATAATCGGTGGGCAGGGCAATGGCCTCATCCAGGGCATTGGTGTGTAACGACTGGGTGTGGCCCAGGGCTGCGGCCATAGCTTCCACACAGGTGCGCACCACATTATTATAGGGGTCCTGCTCGGTCAGGCTCCAGCCCGAGGTTTGCGAGTGGGCCCGCAAGGCCATGGATTTAGGGTTCTGCGGCTTAAAACGTTTCACTATTTTGGCCCATAGCAACCGCCCGGCCCGTAACTTGGCGATCTCCATAAAGTGGTTCATGCCAATGCCCCAGAAAAACGACAGGCGGGGGGCAAATTCATCAATCTTCAGCCCGGCCTTGAGGCCGGTGCGCAGGTATTCCAGACCATCGGCCAGGGTGTAGGCCAGCTCAATGTCGGCTGTGGCCCCGGCCTCCTGCATATGGTAGCCGCTGATGCTGATAGAGTTGAACCTGGGCATGTGGTTAGCCGTGTAGGCAAAAATATCGGCAATAATGCGCATCGAAGGGGCAGGCGGATAGACATAGGTGTTGCGCACCATAAACTCTTTAAGGATATCGTTTTGGATGGTACCGGTAAGCTTTTCCCGGGGCACGCCACTTTCCATAGCCGCTACAATATAGAAGGCCATAATGGGGATTACCGCGCCATTCATGGTCATGGATACCGACATTTGGTCCAGGGGTATCTGGTCAAAAAGGATTTCCATATCTAAGATGGAATCAATAGCTACCCCGGCCTTACCCACATCGCCAACTACCCGGGGGTGGTCAGAGTCGTAACCGCGGTGGGTGGCCAGGTCGAAGGCAATGGATAGGCCCTTTTGGCCGGCAGCCAGGTTTCTGCGGTAAAAGGCATTGGACTCCTCGGCTGTAGAAAAGCCGGCATATTGCCTGATGGTCCAGGGCCGGCCGGTGTACATGGTAGCGTAGGGCCCGCGCAGGAAAGGGGGCAGGCCGGCCTGAAAATGCTGCAGGGCCGGCTGGCTCAGGTCAGCGGCCGTATAAACAGGCTGCAGGGGAATACCTTCGGCCGTAATAAAAGGCTTGCCGCTGCCCGGCTTGTGCCCCGGCTGGCGGGTGGCAGGCTTAATATGGTGAAAATCAGGTTTCATGAAGTAATGCGCTCTTTAAAATCTGCCCATACCCGGGTAACAATAGCATGGGTTAAGTTTTCGAGGAAATACGCCCCGGCAGCCGGATCGGCTGTTTTGCCAAGATAGGATTCAAACGACAGTAAGGTGCTGATGTTACGGGCCACCAGTTCTTCCTGGGCGTCATCGTAGCCGGGGGAAATTATCAGGGCATCGGCCCCTCCGATAATAGCCGCCATGGCGGCCGTGGTTGCCTTCAGCATATTTTCATGCGGTTCGTACGCCTGGTTTTGCCAGGGCGGACTGGCGGCTATAATATGGAAGCTGCCGGTTGGCCGGTTTATTTTATAAGCGGCATATAAGCGGTGAAGCACCAAGCGCAGTGCCCGGATTTTGGCTATGCCAAAAAAATAATTTGTGCCCATCTGTACCCGGTAGGCCATGTTGTTGAGGCAAGCCCCGGCATCTGCTTCGGCAACCGGCAGCAACAGTTGATAAATCCGGCTGAGGATTCCGCTTAGCTCAGCCAATTCATTTTCATCAGGACTACCGATAACCGTTGGATAGAAACCGGTGGCTGTTTGTTGCTGCCAGCATTGTGCCCCGTTAACAAAGCCCTGGTAAGAATTTTGATTTGCTTGTGCCAGCCAACCAAGATAGTCTTTAGCTTCAATTTCACCGGAGAAACCAATGGCACAATGTTGTAGCCCGATGTCTTTGAGCAGGTTGTCGAAAGCAGTTTTATCCGTTAAGTTGAAAACGATGCCGGTAGCCCCCAGGTTCAAGGCCTGCAAGGCCTGTTTATTGGCGGTGGCCGCATCGGCAACCTTAATAGTTACATAATTAATAAGGTTAGCCGGCCGGGTAGTCACCGGTGAAGGCAAGTCGAGGCCGGCCAGGTCTTCAACAGTATAATAAGGGGCCACGGTAAGGCCATACCACGCGCTGTTGAGTGCCGTAAGGGGCTTGTCTTTTAACGCCTTACTGGCGTTGGCCCGCCAGTCTTCTTTGGTCAACGGGTTAAATTCAGCAAATAATTCAGTATCCGGCATGGGTAGTTTGCTTTACGCAGGCCAAAGTTAATACAAAGATGCGGATCTTAACTAGTGCCCTGCCGGCCAATAAAGGCCAGCAGGCTATTTTTCACCGGTAGGGGTATTTATCTTTATAACCCGGATTATTCCTACCGCAGCAAAGCTGCAAACAAATAAGCGGGCCAGGTATTTTTGCTGAAAAAACTAAGTTTTCGGGAGAAATATCATGAAAATCATGAATAATGCGGTAAATTAACCGCCAAACGATTGTTTGTCAGTTAATTACAGCATCCCTGCGGGCGGAAAATCCTTATGAATTTTCCGGGTTAATTTCCGGCCAACGGGGTGCCCGGAATACCAACGGCCAGTTCTGCCCAAACCAGCATAAAGGTGCCGATAATGGCTAATATGAGCATAGCCCTGTACCTGGTGTTGCCTACCTTTCGCCAAACAACTTCACTCAGCAGGCCGGTGCCAAACAACAGGGCCCCCATGATGGTGAAGTCAAAGAAACCCCAGGATACTTCATCGGTAAACTGCATGGCCGTAAAGGGTATCAACAATAAAAAGACTACTGTGGCAGCTAATATTTTCAGGTTCCTGGTCTTGTTCATGTTCGTGGGGTTTTGTTGTCACCTTTCTTTCAGGGGGGCGGCATATTCGGTGTTCAGCTTACGGGGGCTGAATACCTGCTTACAATGTAGGCAATAATAACCACCCAGGCAAGCCCTGAACCGGTAATTAACCCGGCCTGGGTTTCTTTTACCGGCTTACGGCATCTTTACAGGATTATTCATTGCTTAAATGAATAATTCGGGGTAAATTAATAGCCTGATTTAAGAAAGAATGGTAACAATGAAGAAATAGTTTTTTAGTTCACTTTTTTTTCTTGAAATTTGATGTCCCTTTGCAGGATTAACAGCCCCGGGTTTATTTATAATTGATGCAAAACGATTGCAACACTGTATGGAATAACTGTCTGCACATCATTAAAGAAGATGTGGCTGAGCAGGCTTTTAACACCTGGTTCATGCCCATTGTGCCTTTACGGTTAGAGGGCAACAGCCTTACTATTCAGGTGCCGAGCCAGTTTTTTTATGAGTGGCTGGAAGAACATTATGTGCATGTGCTCAAGAAAGCCCTGAACAGCACGATAGGTGAGGGGGCCAAACTTGAGTACTCGGTAATTGTTGACCAGGGGAACAAACAAAATGCCCCTTTTACCATTAACCTGCCTAACCGCAGTTCCGGGGCCGGCAACAACCGGGCGATGGCCGGCAAAAAAATGGGCAACCCGTTTCACCTGGAGGCCATCACCGAACCACAGGATTCACAACTCAACAAAGCCTATAGTTTTGACACCTTTATTGAAGGCGACTGCAACCGCCTGGCCCGTTCGGCCGGTTATGCCGTGGCCAAAAAGCCGGGGGTAACCTCATTTAACCCGCTGATGATTTACGGAGGCGTAGGGCTGGGAAAAACCCATCTGGTGCACTCTATTGGTAATGAAATCAAAGAAAACCTGCCGGAAAAATTTGTCCTGTATGTTTCCTCGGAAAAATTTATCAACCAGTTTATTAAGGCGGTGCAAAACAATGAGGTGCAAAGCTTTCAGGCGTATTATCTGCAGGTGGATGCCCTGATTATTGATGATGTGCAGTTTTTTTCCGGTAAGGAAAAAACCCAGGAGATGTTCTTCCATATTTTCAATCATCTGCACCAGTCGGGCAAACAGATTGTGATGACCAGCGACCGCCCGCCCAAGGACCTGAAAGGCCTGGAAGAGCGCCTGCTGAGCCGTTTTAAATGGGGGCTTACAGCCGATCTGCAGCAGCCTGATTTTGAAACCCGTATGGCTATTATTCATACCAAGATGGAAGCCGAAGGCATTGAAATACCAGCCGATGTGTGTGAGTACCTGGCCTACACGGTAGATACCAATATCCGGGAACTGGAGGGGGTGCTGATCTCGCTGATTGCCCATGCTTCGCTCAACAGGCGCGATATAGACCTGGAACTGGCCAAGCAGATTATGAAGAACATTGTGCATGATATTGAAACCGAGGTGGGTATCGATTACATCCAGAAAACCGTGGCCGACTATTTCCACCTCAGCCCCGATGACCTGAAAGCCAAGACCCGTAAAAAGGAAATCGTCATTGCCCGCCAGGTGGCCATGTATTTTGCCAAAGAATATACCAACCATTCGCTGAAATCCATTGGCTATCATTTCGGTGGCCGCGACCACAGTACGGTCATTCATGCCGTGCAGGCGGTAAATGATATGATGGACGTAAACGCCAATTTCAGGCATACCTTAACCGACTTGCAGGACAAATTGAAGATCAAAGCGGCCTGAGACCCGGTCGGGCCCGTTAGTCGGGGACTTACCGCAGGTAGTACGAGTAATAGCCTTTGCGGCCCGATTTACTAACCCCTTCGATACGCACCCGGCCATGGGCTTGCGCTAATATTTCGGCCAGTTTCCGGGCTGAATCAATCTTATACTGGTTGATGTTGGTGATGATAAAACCTTCTTCCAGATCGAGCTGATAGAGCAGCCCTCCGGCATAGAGGCGTACAATCTTCACCCCGTGTTCAATAGCAAACAGGTCCCGTTCAAGCTTGGAAACCACCTCCAGATCGGCCCCGAGGTATTTCGAGGTATAGATCTGGGTTTTAATAATACCGGTAGTGCCGTCACGGTTGGTCAGTGTCAGGTCGGCTTCTTTTATACGCTTGCCCGACTTCCACTTCACCCGGATAATATCCCCCGGGGAGCGGTAACTGATTAGCTCGTCAAACTCGGCTTTCGAATTGATGGGGGTATCGTTGATGGCCAGGATGATGTCATTTTCGCGGATACCGGCATCGGCAGCGGCCCAGCCTTTTTGCACTCCGGTTACCAGTACGCCCTTCAGGTCATCCAGGTCAAGCGACAGCCGGTGGGCAATGTCGGCATCCAGGTCAACCACCTTGGCCCCGGTAAAGGCCTTCTGCACCTCCCCGAACTGGATCAGGTCGCCCACCACTTTTTTTACAATATCAATCGGCACGGCAAAACCATAGCCGGCATAAGAACCGGTACGTGACAGAATGGCGGTGTTAATCCCCACCAGTTCGCCTTTTTTATTTACCAGCGCCCCGCCACTGTTGCCGGGGTTAATGGCGGCATCGGTTTGAATGAACGACTCGATGGGAAATTTTTCCTTGACAATATTTAAGGCCCGGGCCTTGGCGCTGACAATCCCCCCGGTAACCGTAGAGGTAAGGTTAAAAGGGTTGCCTACCGCTATTACCCACTCGCCCACCTGCAGGTCTTTGGAACTGCCGATGGGAATGGCCGGCAGCCCATCGGCCTCGATTTTAAGTACCGCCAGGTCGCTCGAAGGGTCGGTGCCTACCAGTTCGGCTTCGTAGGAGTTTTTGCCATGAATTACTTCGATGCGGTCGGCATCGGCAATCACGTGGTTATTGGTCACAATATAGCCATCGGGTGAAAAAATAACCCCGGAGCCGCTGCTGATGGTTTCGGCCGTTTGCCCGGGAATGCCGAAGAAGTAATCCATAAACGACTGACGATAAACATGCTCGGAAATATTTTTAATATAGACCACGCTTTGGGTGCTGATTTTGGACGCCTCAACAAAGTCTTCACCCGGGCCGGCCAGGGCCCGGGTAGCAGGCAATGCACTGGCGGACGACAGCGCAGGGGTATCGGTTGCGTTTACCGGTTGGGCCGCGTAGGTTGCCGGTGGCGGTGCCGGCTGGTGTTGCTGATAAAATAAAAATGCCCCGCCATAGCCTGCGGCTGCGGCTACCAAGGCCGATATAACGATTTTCTTCATAACCCTGTGGTTTTAGTTTGCTTTGCCAAGGACAAAAACCGTGCAAACTGTTCTTTACCACAAGTTAACGTTTTGTAACTGAAAATATGACATAGATTTGACAAATATTCCCAATTTCACCCAAAAACCAATAACTTGCTGCTTTGTCAAACAACTTAACCTGAATTATATGGATTATCTTGTTATGGTAGTTATTGTTTTGGTGACAGCCAGCTTTTTTGGCTTTTACCAAATTGCCCGCTGGTTTTTTAAACGGTTAAAAGGGGCTATGCCCGGGGCAGACAAGGCCAGCCGGTTTGTTGAGGGCCAGGCAAATGAAGAGATGTCCGGCACGTTCGACCCTATTGTACAGCGGTTAGAGGTAGCCCGTGCCCGGTATGCTAAAAAAACCAAAGGTCTTTTTAAGCGGTCTTTTTTCAGGGCCTGGCTGGTGCTGACGGCTGTTTTTCTCACCCTGGCCTTTACGCTCTCAGAATCAGGGGAGGTTTCAGTGTCCCAGGTTATCGGGCCGGTTATGATGGCTACCGTTTTGTCGTTGATAGGTGCGGGTCTTTATACGTTGGGGAAGAAGGGGTTGCATAGCACCCGGTTTTCCGGAAAATTTAAAAGGGAACTGGTTGCTGCGATGGTAAAGGCGGTTAATCAGGCCCTTACTTTTTCTGCGGAGGGGATTAGTACCGAGGCGTTTGACCGGGCCGATTTATTTCCTGATAATAAAAAGACGACCACTTTACTGAGTGAGGATAAGATTAGCGGTACTGTTAACGGCACCCGGGTGGTGATATCCGAGTGCCTGAAACGAGGCCGGGTTATACGTGGGCGCACAGGTGTTGAGTTTAAGGTGAAAGGGGCATCCGTGCCGGTGTCAATCGGCAGGCATGCGGGAGAAGGCAACAGGTACGTGGATTATTTCAAAGGCTTATTTATACAGATTGAATTAAAGCATACCTTTTCCGAGACCCCGCTGAAAGTGCTGCCGGCAAAAAAGGTACTTAAGGAGGCCGGATCGGGGTTTGCCGTGGTTGGTGCCATACAGTATATAAAACCGGTAATGCCGGAAGACCGCCTTGCGGTTGCGGGCGACAAACCCTATGAAATTTATTGTGCCGATAAAGAAGCAGCCGCCCAACGGGTTACCGGTAAGTTTATTAAGGTGCTGGATTATATTTTTGGCAAGTACTACCAAAAAAGGGAAACCAATTCCCCTAATGCCTTGTTCAGCAAACTCTATAAAGAGCGGGATGTTCTGCTGGCCGTCAGGGGCGATAGGCTCTATCTGGCCCTCGGCTGGAACCGCGATATGTTTGAACCGGGCAGGCTGCTGAAAGAAGACTTGCGCCAAAGCGGGGTGGTAAAGGAAGTATATGAC
This sequence comes from Cyclobacteriaceae bacterium, assembly GCA_026989505.1. GTDB lineage: Bacteria > Bacteroidota > Bacteroidia > Cytophagales > Cyclobacteriaceae > S012-113. Next base: position 669 of record JALSJF010000146.1, on the reverse strand, counting down.
GACCTGCTGTTGCTTAATCAAATAATAAAGGAAGTAAGTCTTTTTAACCAAATTGCAGCCTGATAATCAGCAAGATAGAACCTAACTAACGTTTGTTGGCGGTAACTACCGGGGCTTGCCGGCAGCCATTGGCCGTTCCTGCCGGCTGGCGCTGCGTAGTATCGTGCGGTTGTTGGCCCGGGGGATTCTGTGCCAGGCCTGCGGTTGTCGGGTATGGAGGGTGGTTGCCCGAAAAATTCATCTAAATTTTTCGGGTTAATTTTGCCGTATGGGAATCAGGGCAATAGCAAGTAAACCGCTGGCTGCGGTTATCGCAGCCGAACAACGGAAATGGGCGCGGCAACCGGAAAAATATCAACAAAAAATATTTTCCCGGCTGATTAAGGTTGGGGCAGGCACAGTATTTGGTAGCGATCATGACTTTAAAGATATCAGTAATTATGACGATTTTAAGGCCCGGGTGCCCATCCGCGATTACGAAGGGCTGAAGCCTTATGTTGAGCGGATAATGGCCGGGCAGCCAGACGTGCTTTGGCGGGGCAAGCCGGCTTACTTTGCCAAGACTTCCGGTACCACCTCGGGCACCAAATATATTCCTATTACCAACGATTCGGTACCTAACCATATTAACAGCGCCCGCAATGCCCTGCTCAGCTATGTACATGAAAC
>JALSJF010000145.1 GCA_026989505.1 Cyclobacteriaceae bacterium | reverse complement strand
CATCAGTCCCGCAGGGACGAGATGTGGGTAGAAAAGGTATAAGGATTAAACCCCGTGCCGTAGGTACGGAATATGGAACTAAACCACTCCATTTCATCATATACATCCCGTACCTTCCTCTCCCTCAGCGTCTCAGAATGGACGCTGAGGTTTTATGCTGTTTTATTTAATGCATGAAATGTAAAATATTGCAGTATTTCCTATATTCCGTGTCAACAAGTGAAACGAGGGTGAGTAGTTATGCTAAATTATTTTGCCGTGATATTGCAAAAAATAATTCAGCTCTAATTTTATGACATCTCAAAATTAAAATGGTATAAAAATAAAAACAACGAAGGATCAACCCTGCAATATTCAATTTATACTTGAAATATGCAGGGATAAATAGTATATTTACGCCATGGTTTCAAGAATAATTACTACCGAACTAATCAATACAATCGGGATTTTCCCTGCTACTGCCATAGTGGGGCCAAGGCAGGTTGGTAAAACTACCTTGGCAAAACGATTAATAAATATCCTTAACAAAGAAGGGGTTTATTTAGACCTTGAAAACCCCAGGGATATTGCAAAACTTACCGACCCGGTACTATATTTTGAAAACAATGAACATAAATTAGTCGTTCTGGATGAAATACAGCAAATGCCGGAGTTATTTCCAATTCTAAGATCAATGATTGATGCCAACAGGGTGCCTGGCAGATTTCTTCTATTGGGTTCGGCATCACCTGATTTGATAAGGGAATCTTCTGAATCGTTGGCCGGAAGAATTGCCTATAAAGAACTCGCTCCATTTACTGTTAATGAAGTATCAGCCGGAAACCAAAAACTAAATACGCATTGGCTAAGGGGCGGTTTCCCTGATGCATTTCTTGCCAAAACTGATGACATTAGTTTTGAATGGCATAGTAATTTTATTAAATCCTATATCAGCAGGGATTTACCCATGCTGGGACTCAATATTGAAAGCAGGACTATTTACAAGTTGTGGGCCATGGTTGCACATATGCATAGTAATATTTTGAACATGAGCAATCTGGCTAAATCATTAGGAGTCAGTTCTACATCAATAAAAAAATATTTAGGTTTTTTAGAAGGAGCTTTTCTGATTAGGTTATTGCCATCATATTCTACAAACTCTAAAAAAAGGCTTATAAAAGCACCAAAAGTATTTATCAGGGATAGTGGAGTTTATCATCAATTGATAAATATAAACGGTTGGGATGAGCTAATTAATAATCCTGTACTTGGTAATTCATGGGAAGGGTACGTAGTTGAGCAGATTGTTCAAAATGCGGGAAATAAACTATCTTTTAATTATTACAGAACACAAGATGGTGCAGAATGTGATCTGGTAATGATAAAGGCAGGCAAACCCGTTGTGGGAATAGAAATTAAATATACTTCGAGTCCTAAAATAACAAAAAGTATGCAGGAGTCGTTTAATGATCTTAATACCAGTATGAATTATATTGTTACGCCTAATACGGACGACTACTTAATCAAAGAAAACATTAGGGTTTGCAGCTTAGCAGCTTTTCTAAAGGATTACCTGCCGGAATTTTAACAACCCATTAACCGATTTTCATCCTCCGTAGTTTTAACGAAGGAGGAAATTATTAACCAATTCTATTTCAAAAAATACTCTCCCTTTTTCCTGTTTTGTGCAGCGATGCGGACGCCCAAAAAACATACCTGATTATCAGCGTTTTATGGATTGAAAATTTGCAATTTGGGTCATGCGGAGCTTTTTTTAGGGTATGTTTGTTTGAAAAAACAGAAACCGTAGTGGTTCAGTAAGCATTCAAATTGCCTACAAGGAAAATCGTAGGAATAAAGTACTTAACCCGAAAGATTCATATGAATTTTTCGCCCGCAGGGCTGATGAACTGCAAAATAGTGTAAAACAACATGTTATGCACAAAATACAGGATGAATCAAAGATTAATCATGACCCAAATTTGAGGGTAAACTATTTTGCCCTCATCATTATTCACGATTTTCGTGAATAATCCGGGTTAACATATGCCAACGCTATCCCCGGCTACACCCATACAGCGAAAGGCGACTGTGCACATTCACCGGTAACCGGGGCTACTCATAGATCACCTTCTCCGGCCTGTCAAACCAGGCCTTGTACATGGGCATGTGTATCTTTTCAACTTGATTGCGCTTTACTTTCAGTGTAGGGGTCAGCAGGCCATTATCAATAGACCAGTCCTCTTTCATAATCACCACTTTTTCTATTTTTTCATAACTTTCGAGGGCCTTGTTCAATTCTTCAATAGAGGCCACCAGGCTGTTGTCAACCTCTTCCCGGGGTTGTTTCTTTGCTTCCTGGGTAGTGATAACCAGGGCAATCGGCTGGGGAATTCCCATGCCAACCAGGCATACTTGTTCAATGTAGGGGTTTTTCAGGAGTTCAAGTTCTATCGGGGCCGGAGAGATGTATTTGCCTTTGTCGGTTTTAAACTGGTCTTTTACCCGGCCGGTAATGGTCAAATACCCATCGTGGTCATATTCGCCAATATCCCCGGTTTTCAGAAACCCTTCTTCATCAAACATCTCAGCCGTGAGTTCCGGCTCTTTAAAATAGCCTTTCATCAGGGCCTTGCTCTTAATCCGTATTTCGCCTTCGGGCGATAATTTGGCGGTAACCCCGGGCAGGGGGCGGCCCACAGTACCAAACTTATTGCTGCCAACCAGGTTGTAATGCGACAGGATACAATCTTCCGTCATCCCGTAATCATTGTGGATAGTAAGGCCCAGTTTTTGGAACCACTCCTGCAAGCTTACAGCTATGGGGGCAGCGCCTGTTGCAAGGTAGGAAGCCTCCTGCAAGCCAAGTTTTTTCACGATTTTCTTTTTCACAATCCCCCCAAGAAGCGGCAGCCCTAACAGTTTGTTGAGCTTTTTCTGCGGCATTTTTTCAAGGATTTTTTCCTGGAACTTGGCCCAGATACGGGGTACGGCAAACAACATGTGGGGTTTGGCCAGCGCTAAATCTTCGCCAAAAGTTTCCAGGCTCTCCGGAAAATGAAATGTTGCCCCACGGTATAGGCCATGTAACTCTATGGCCACCCTTTCGGCTACATGCGATAAGGGCAGGAAGGAGAAAAACCGCGGGTGCTGCCGGATAGGCAAAATATCAATAGCCACATTAGCGGTTTCCACCACATTGCCCACCGTATGCATTACCCCTTTCGGCCGGCCGGTAGTACCCGAGGTATAGATAATGGTAAGCATATCGTCTGCCTGTTGCGGTACAATTTCCTGTAAGGGTTCGTTTTGGGCTACCAGGTCTTCCCAGTTCGTTTCTTCTTCGGTACCATAAATTTTCATGCCGATAATGTGGATATCGGGAATGCCCGGCTTTTGTCCTGCATAGTCATCCAGTTTGCCCACAAAAATGGCTTTCGACTCACTATGCTCCAGGATCTGCCGGATCGAATCGGCATTTAAGGTGGGATAAATGGGTACCGATACATGGCCGGCCATCATAATCGCCAGATCGGCCATTATCCAGTGGGCACAATTTTTGGAAATAAGGGCAATATTACTTTTGGGTGGCAGGTTCAGGGCCTGCAGGCCTGCCGCCACCCGGCGCATTTCATCACCGGCCTGTTGGTAGGTATAGTCTTTGTATTGCCGGTTAAAGGGTTGACGAAACAAAAGTTTGTCGGGCACATTGGCTTCCCAGTGGGTAAAAGCAGCCAGGGGGGAGTCAAATTTTTGCATTTTTTGCAGGGTTTGGTTAACAATAAAAGGTTTAGCCGGTGAAGATATAAAAACTTGTCTCCCTTATCAAGTGATAATCAGATTATTAAAGCGCTGGTTAAACCCTTTAATACCCTGGAGCCCTCCGGTATGGATGGCCAGTACCCTGGCTTGTTCAGGGAAGAAGCCCTGTTTTATATGTTCACAAACCCCGTAAAACAGCTTACCGGTATAAACAGGGTCAAGCTGAATTTGCTGTGCCCGTTTAAAGTCGTTGATAAACTTTATCAACCGCCAGTCGAATTTGGCATAGCCGCCAAAATGGTAGCTGGTGTTTACCTGCCAGTTACTTAGCTGGCCCTGTTGCTGTTTTTGTAACCAGCTTTTTATCTCCCCGGCATGAAAATCGCCTTTCAACACCGAAAACCCTAAAACCTGCCCTTTGCCGGCCAGTCCGGTGATTACACCGGTAGCGGTACCCCCTGTGCCACAGGCCAGGCAAAAATAATCATAGTCGTTTTCAATGCCCCGGACAATCTCGGCAGCCCCTTTAATAGCCAAAGCATTGGTACCGCCTTCGGGTATCAGGTAAAACTTACCGAACTGTTTTTGCAGCTTACGGATGACGGCCCCGGTATGTTTCAGCCGGTAGGTGCTGCGGTCGAGGTAATGTATTTCCATGCCCATCTTTACCGCTTCCGCCAGGGTGGGGTTTAGCGGCAGGTGTTCCTCCCCGCGGATGATGCCGATACTCTTAAAACCATATTCTTTAGCGGCACCGGCCACGGCATGGATATGATTGGAATAGGCCCCGCCAAAGGTAAGCAAGGTGGTTTCCCCGGCTTCGCGGGCCGCCAGTAGGTTATACTTTAGTTTGCGCCATTTATTGCCCGAAATTATGGGGTGCAGCAGGTCCTCGCGCTTGCTAAATAACCGTACCCTGTTGGGGTTTTGGGCCAGCGGGAATACTTCCGTGATTACCGGTATCTGGGCTTGTTGAAACATCTACGCCAAATTACAATATCTTTGCCATTATGGCGGCAGATATATATGCGGATGACCAGGACGAACTTTTTGAGCACCACCGGCTGGTGGCCGACCCCAACCAAAGCCCGCTGCGGTTAGATAAGTTTCTCATGGACCGGCTGCCCAATGTTTCGCGCAACCGCCTGCAGGCCGGCATCAGGGAGGGGTTTATCAGGGTAAGCGATAACACCGTAAAACCCAACTATAAAGTGCGGCCGGGCGATGTAATTACGGTCTCCCTGCCCGAGCCCCCGCGCGATACGGAAGTGGTGCCGGAGAACATTCCGCTGGACATTGTGTATGAAGACCCTGACCTGCTGGTGGTCAACAAGCCGGCCGGCATGGTGGTGCACCCCGCCTACCAAAACTGGGCGGGCACCCTGGTAAATGCCCTGGCCTGGCATTTTCATAATTTACCGGAAATGGCCGGCAACCCGGGCCGCCCGGGATTGGTGCACCGCATAGATAAAGACACTTCGGGCCTGTTGGTTATCGCCAAAACCGAGCCGGCCATGATGGGCCTGGCAAAACAATTCTTCAACCATTCTATCAACCGCACCTATGTGGCTCTGGTGTGGGGCGAGCCGCCCGCTTCGGGCACCATTGCCGTAAACCTGGGCCGGAGCCTGAAAGACCGCAGGATTACCGCCCCATTTCCCGAGGGCGACTACGGTAAGCAGGCTATTACCCACTACAAAGTACTGGAAGAACTGCGCTATGTGGCACTGGTAGAGTGTAAACTTGAAACCGGCCGCACCCACCAGATCCGGGCCCATATGAAATACCTGGGGCACCCCTTGTTTAACGACAGCACCTACGGTGGCGACCAGATTGTGAAAGGCACGCGGTTTTCAAAATACAAAACCTTTGTGCATAATTGCTTTAAAATTATTCCCCGCCAGGCCCTGCACGCCAAATCGCTGGGGTTTGTGCACCCGGTAAGTAAGAAAAAGCTGTTTTTTACTTCAGACCTGCCTGAAGATATGACCACGGTTATTGCTAAGTGGCGCAATTATGTACAGCACCATTAGATAACATGTGGCGACTTGGCCTAAGTTTTTTGATTTACAGAACTTAATTATGTTATCAACGTTATTACATTAGATATATCGAACCCATTCTGCTTAAATGAAGATGTGTTGTTTTTACTAAAACTATTTTTTACCTTTAGTGTTATTGTTATGAGCAAAAAGTCAATTGATAAGAGATTTGCAGGTAGAATAGGAACAGACCTTCCTTTAACAAGCAAACGCGTGAATATTATTCTTAGTCACCCTGAGGAAAGTTCAAAGCTTGTTAACGCTGTACGGGCATCAAGAAAAGGGAAAAACAAGCTGTTTGAGTTATCTAGAAAAACACAAGATATTATAAGTGCGGAAAAGGAATAGTGTTCCTTTTTCATGTCAGAGAAATAGATAGTGAATTTCACAATATCTTCAATTTTCATTATACTATTATTGCTCCCTGGACTTGCCTTTAGGAGGTTTTATTATACTGAAGAGTTCTCTAAACAATATTTTAAGCAATCTTTTTTTAGTATTTTTATCTCTAGTTTCTTACCCAGTTTTATTTTACATTCTATTTGGATATATGTAATTACACTCTTTGGATATAGAGTTGACTTCGTAATTATAGGCAATCTTTTACAAGCGGATTATTCCCCTTTTGCCTATAAAAATATTGATGAAAATACATTTGAAATAATTTCTTATAATGCCACCTTAATCCTTGCTTCTTCAATTTTAGGATATGCTTCTAAACAGTTGGTTAGGCGGTTGAAGTTAGATCGGAAGTTTAAAATGTTCCGGTTTCAAAACTATTGGCATTATATATTTAAAGGAGAATTTTTTGATTTCCCTCGCGCCTCTTTTGACCTGTATTCTGACTCTGTTATTGACATTGAGTTTGTTTATATTGATGTACTGGTTGAAACTGGCGAAGGAACACTAATTTATGATGGAATACTTGTTGATTACGAGTTGTCAAAGGATGGGGGTTTAGAAACTATTATGTTAAAAGAGGTTGAGCGTAGATTTTTAAAGGATGACCCTCAACAGTCTTCACAAGGGAATAATACTAACTCATATTATGATATTCCAGGACATGTTCTATCCATTTCTAACAGTGAGATATTAAATATTAATTTCTCGTATTACAAATTGATACAAACAGGCGACTCCTATGGTGTTCAATTAGTTCAATAGAACGCCTTTATGAAATAACGGCCGTAGCCTCTATCTCCACCAGAAAATCGGGGTCAATCAACTGGCTGATTTCAATCATGCTGGTGGCCGGCATAATACCGGCAAACACTTCCCCGTGCGCCCGGCCTACTTCCTGCCAGCAGGTTATATCGGTAACATAAATGCGGGTGCGCACCACATCAGCCAGGCCGGCCCCGGCTTCTGCCAACACCTCACCAATGATTTCCAGTATCCTTTTGGTTTGCCCGTAGGGGTCGTCAATACCCACTACCTCGTTGTCTTTAATGGCTACCGTGCCCGAAACCTCAATGATATTGCCGATCCTCACCGCCCGGCTGTAGCCCACCTTTTTCTCCCACGGGGCATTCGTGGTAATATTTTGTCGTTTCATGGCTTTATAATTCTAACTAAACACCATTTGTTGCCACAGCATTACGGTTTTGCAGCCTAAGAACGCTATTTTTGCACCCTTTAATGCTATGATCTCTTTCCCCTACTAATTTCATGAAGGTTTCTGACTTTCTCAAACTTTATCAGCAAGATAGTATCGTGCAAACCCTTGCCGGGGCCATCAAGCCTAACGAACCGGCAACAGTCAGGCTTAAGGGGTTAACGGGCAGCCTCGATGCCGTAATCGGTGCCACGGTGTCTGTCCTGCACCACCAAAACCACCTGTTTGTTCTGCATGATAAAGAAGAGGCCGCTTATTTTTACAACGATCTGCAAAGCCTGTTGCCCAATAAAGAGGTGTTGTTCTTCCCCAATTCCTATAAAAGGCCCTATGCGTTTGACGAAACCGAGAATGCCAATATCCTGCAGCGGGCCGAGGTGCTTAACCGTGTGAACAACAAATCCAGCACCGGGGAACTAATTGTTACCTATCCGGAGGCGCTAACCGAAAAGGTCATCAGTAAGAAGGTTTTACGGGAAAACACTTTTTCATTGAAAGAGGGCGAGTTGGTCAGCGCCAATACCATTACAGAAATGCTGGCTGACTTTGACTTTGAGAAGGTTGACTTTGTTTACGAGGCCGGCCAGTATGCCGTGCGCGGGGGGATTATCGATGTGTTTTCCTATGCCCATGAGTTGCCCTACCGCGTTGAGATGTTTGGCGATGAGATAGAAAGCATCCGTACGTTTGACCCCAACACCCAGATATCTGTGGAACCGGTGAAAAGTATCCATCTCATTCCCAATGTACAAACCCACCTCGTAGAAGAAACCAGGGAGCCGTTGCTGAAATTTCTGCCCAACAATACCAAAGTGTGGCTCAAAGACCTGGCCCTGACCCTCGACACGATTGATAAGTTCTTTGCCAAAGCCGCCCAAAACTTCGACCAGGTATTGGCTGCTGCCGGGCAAACCCAGGTGGTATTATCCCCGGCAGACCTTTTCGAGTCTGCGCAAACGTTCCGTGCGTCACTGCAGCCCTATTGCCGGATTGAGTTTGGCAACCGCTTCAGTGAAAATGAAGCCCGGGAGTTTAACCTGCAGGCTTCGCCCCAGCCTTCTTTCCACAAAAACTTTGAGCTGCTGGCCGCTGCCCTTGAGGAAAACGCCACCCGGGGCATCACCAATATCATTGTGGCCGAATCGCCCGGCCAAATAGACCGCTTGCAGGCCATTTTTGCCGAAATTGACCCGGGACTGGTCGTTCATGGCCTGCATGCCAGCCTGCGGGGCGGTTTTGTTGACCACCACCTGAACATCGCCTGCTATACCGACCACCAGATTTTTGAGCGCTTTCACCGGTTTCGCCTCAAAGACAAGCAAAGCCGCTCCAAAGCCCTTACCCTGAAAGAGCTTAACACCCTTAAAACGGGTGATTATGTTACCCATGTGGACCATGGCATTGGCCGGTTTGCCGGCCTGGTAAAGGTTAAGCCGGGTAAAAATGCCGACAAGGCCCAGGAAGCCGTTCGGTTGATTTACAAGGATGACGACATCCTGTATGTTAACATCCATGCCATTCATAAGATTTCAAAGTATTCCGGCCGGGAGGGGGTGGCGCCTGCAATGAACAAACTGGGCTCTCCCGAGTGGCAAAACAAAAAGAACCGCGCCAGGCGCAAAGTGGCCGATATTGCCCGCGACCTCATCAACCTTTATGCCAAACGCAAGAAGGCCCCCGGTTATGCTTTCAACCCCGACAGTTTTATGCAGGCAGAGCTTGAGTCTTCCTTTCTTTTTGCCGATACCCCCGACCAGGCCAGGGCCACCCGGGAGGTAAAGCAAGACATGGAACGGCAGCACCCCATGGACCGCCTGGTGTGTGGCGATGTGGGTTTTGGTAAAACCGAAGTAGCCATCCGGGCGGCCTTTAAAGCGGTGGCCGACAATAAACAGGTGGCGGTGCTGGTGCCTACCACCATCCTGGCCATGCAGCACTACCGCACCTTTAGCGAAAGGCTGGCCAACTTCCCGGTAACCCTGGAATATGTGAACCGCTTTAAGGGGGCAAAAAACATCAAACAGACCCTGAAAAATGTTAAAGAGGGTAAAACCGATATCCTGATTGGCACCCACAGGATTGTTAATAAAGACGTGGAATTTAAGGACCTGGGGCTGCTGATCATTGATGAAGAACAGAAATTTGGCGTTTCGGTAAAAGAAAAGCTTAAGCATCTGCGGGTAAATGTGGATACCCTGACACTTACCGCCACCCCCATACCGCGCACCCTGCATTTCTCTTTGATGGGCGCCCGCGACCTGAGCATAATTGCCACCCCGCCCCCTAACCGGCAACCGGTAGTTACGGAGTTGCATGTGTTTAACGAGCAAGTGGTACGCGATGCCATTGCTTTTGAACTGCGCAGGGGTGGCCAGGTGTTTTTCGTGCATAACCGTATTAAGGATATTGATGAAATTGCCAATATTATCCTGCGCCTGGTACCCGATGCCCGTATTGGCGTAGCCCACGGACAAATGGAAGGCAGCCGCTTGGAGAAGGTCATGATCCGCTTTATTGAAGGAACGTATGACGTGTTGGTGTCAACCAATATTATCGAGTCGGGGCTTGATATCCCCAATGCCAACACCATAATTATTAACCAGGCACATATGTTTGGCCTTTCGGAGTTGCACCAGATGCGCGGCCGGGTAGGGCGTTCTAATAAAAAGGCCTTTTGCTACCTGCTGTCGCCCCCGGTTATCGGCCTCAGTACCGATGCCCGCAAACGGCTAAGTACCCTCGAAGAGTTTTCGGAACTAGGCGATGGTTTTAAAGTAGCCATGCGCGACCTCGACATCCGCGGGGCCGGCAACCTGCTGGGGGCCGAGCAGAGCGGCTTTATCTCCGACCTGGGCTTTGATATGTACCATAAAATACTGGATGAGGCGGTACAGGAACTGAAAGAAACAGAATTCAAGGAATTGTTCAGCCAAGAGCTGAGCGAAACGGCTACGTTGCTGGTGCAGGATTGTGTGATTGAATCGGACCTGGAGCTGATTATCCCCGAAACCTATGTGGAAAATATTACCGAGCGCCTGCGCCTTTACACCACCCTCGACAATACCAAAAACCAGCAACAGTTGGATGAGTTTGTGCAAACCACACGCGACCGGTTTGGCCCTATTCCGGCAGAAACGGAAGAATTAATCAAATCGGTACAACTACGCTGGCTGGCCGAAAAGCTGGGCTTTGAGAAACTGGTGCTGAAAAACGACAGTTTAAAAGGCTATTTTGTGCCCCCGGAAAAAGAAGCCTACTATACAGGCGAGGTTTTCGGGAAAGTGCTGAATTTTGTGCAAAACAACCCAAGGCTTTGTAAATTGCAGGAGATTAAGGGCAAGTTGATACTAACTGTGCATAATATTAACTCTGTGCAAAAGGCAATTGACCTGCTGGGCAGCATAACACTATGACCAGGGATACCACCAAAGAGATTGCAGAATTAAAGCAGCGGCTGGCGGCCGTGGAGCAGGAAAAAGCGGCTTTGTTTAAAATTATTTCCCACGACCTGCGCTCACCGATGAACAAGCTTTTTGCCCTGATTGGCCTGTTTAAAATGGCTGACGAAGGGCTTACGGACGAGCAGCTTAATTATTTGCATAAAATGGAAGTGGTCATCAGCGACAGCCTGAATAGTTTGCGGAACCTGATGGATTTGCGGGCTATTGAGGGCAAGGGAATTAAGGTATTATTTGAGAAGATAAACCTGGGCAATTTGCTAAAGCGGGTAGTCAGGGAGTACGAAGCCCCTGCCGCCAAAAAAAATATTGTTATTTCCTTTGCGGGGGATACCCTGTGGCTCATAACCGACAAGATATCCTGTATGCGCATACTGGAACAACTGGTTGCCAATGCGGTAAAATACTCGCCTTTCAACAGTGAAATAAAGATTACCCTCTGTGAGCAGGCAGAAGAGGTGCAGATAGCGGTAACAGATGGCGGCTACGGCATATCGGCAAGCGAACAGGCGCGCCTTTTTCAAAAATTTACCGTGCTTTCCTCCCGGCCTACGGGGGGGGAGTCTGCCACCGGTATTGGCCTGTATATTGCCCGGTGGATGGCCCGTAATATTGGGGGTGAAATTGTCTATGATAATCAGGCAGGATCGTGTTTTACCCTGTACCTGCCAAAGACAGCCCCTGGTTCCCGGGCGCCAGGTTAACCCATGTGTCACGGGGCTTTTGGCTGACTTGTCCGGCAAAACCCGCTTGATTTTTAATGTAGTGATAATTTGTTAGCGACAATGACGAAAAAGCTGTACCCGAAAAATTCATATGAATTTTTCGCCCACAGGGCTGATGTAAATGACTGACAAATAATCGTTTGGCCGTTAATTTGCATCATTATTCATGATTTTCATGAATAATCCGGGTGTATTTTGCTGCCCTGAAATGGACAAGCCGGGACAAGAATTTTCCGGGCTAAGTTGCCCTTTCCGGGCGTATTTATCTGTTTACTGCTAACCAAGGCGTTGCCTTGCATTGAAATAACCTAAGCCTTCAGCCCGTTGGTAAAAAGAAACAGCCAAACCGTAAGGCCCTTTACCGGTTAGTCATCAAAATAAATATCGTCTTCACCCTCAATCACCGAAATAAGGGTATTGATTACGTTGTCGTCTTTCACCACATAATCGCGCACCCCTTTGCGGATAAACTCCAGCACCAGGTTGCCGTCATCAATGGCGCTCATCATAATCACCTTCACGTTCTTGCCAATCTTGTCCTTGATTTGCTCATACAAATCAATACCGGTCATGCCGGGCAGGTTATAGTCAATAATCAGCACATCCGGGGTGATCGACTTCAGGGTAACCAGGCAATCTTCGGCTGTGATAAAAGAATAAATTTGATATTTCTTGCGCAAATGTTTTTTTATGAATTCGGCATACACCTCATCATCTTCAACTAAAAATACCTTAAGCTCCATGGTTTGTCCTGGTTAAGATTCACCTTAAAAATAAGAAAGCTTTGGCAAATAACAAGTTAGCAGCGTTATAACCTGCTAAACATTGTCCAGGGCCTGGCCAATATCCCAGATTAAATCATCCGGGTTTTCAACGCCCACCGAGAGGCGCACCAGGTTATCCGTAATACCGATTACTTCCTTGTCGGCCGGGTCAACATCGGCATGGGTCATGGTTTTGGGGTGTTCGGCCAGCGATTCGGTGCTGCCCAGGCTGACGGCCAGTTTTATCAGCTGCAGGTGGTTTAAAAACCGGAAGGCTTCCGCTTCGCCCCCCTTGATTTCAAACGACAACATAGCTCCCGGTGAGCTGTACTGCCGTTGGTAAACTTCATATTGGGGGTGCTTTTCATCGATCAGCCCGAGGTAATGTACTTTGGTTACTTTGGCATGGTTTTGCAGGAAGGCCGCCACCTTAACAGCATTGGCGGCCTGGGCTTCCATACGCGTTTTCAGGGTTTCGAGGCTGCGCATCAACAGCCAGCCGGTCCAGGGGCCGGCCATGTTGCCCAGGAAGGTACGCAGGCCTTTTACCCGGGCAATCAGCTCTTTAGAGCCCAGGCAGGCCCCGGCAATCACATCGCTGTGGCCGCCTATATATTTGGTGGCTGAGTAAAGCACAAAATCAGCCCCGTGCTTCAGCGGGTGCGACCACAACGGCCCCATGTACGTATTATCTACCGCCACATACACCGGCTTGTCGGCTGTGGCCATTTCATCGGCAATCCCCCGCAGCCCGGCAATATCTACCAGGGCGTTGGTGGGGTTGGCCGGGGTTTCGGCATAAAGTAAGCCTACCTTGCCCCAGGCGTCATGTTCTTTGATGCGGTTGATGATCTCGGCCTTGCTGCTGCCGGCCCGGAAACCGATGGGCTTAATGCCAAACCGGGGCAGTACATGGTTGATAAAATGATCGGTACCGCCATATACCGGGGCGCTGTACACCACGTAGTCGCCCGGGTTAAGAAACTCAAACAGCAAGGTGGAGATGGCCGACATGCCACTCTCAAACACCGCACATTCTTCGGCCCCGTCCCACAGGGTAAGGCGCTCCTCCAGTATTTGCAGGTCGGGGTTGTTCAGGCGACTATAAATTAACCCCAACTCTTCATTGGGCCGTTTTTCACGCAGGCCGTAGGCTACCTCAAAAAAAGCTTTGCCCTCTTCGGCCGATTTAAAGGTAAACGTACTGGTTTGAAATATGGGACATTTTATGGCCCCTTCCGAGAGCTCTGACTTATAGCCATAGGACATCATCAGGCTTTCGGGGTGCATGTGCTTGGGGTAGTCGCTCATTTATTTTGGGTTAAAAGGGCAGATCGTTGGTTTTTTCATCATTATCGGCCAGCCATTCCGGCTCATCGGCCGGGGGTGCTGCCGCATCTTCCGGGGCCTGTTGCTCACCGGCAGATTTTGCTTCCAGCCGCCAGGCCTGCAAACTGTTGAAATATTTCACCACTCCTTGCGGGTCCGTCCACTTACGGCCCCGCAGGTTAAAATGCACCTCCACTTCATCGCCCACCTTAAATTTGTCGAGCAGGCTGCATTTGTCCTGGACCAGCTCAAACTTAACGTATTCGGGGTATTGGGGGTTGTCACTATACTCAACTACAAATTCTCTTTTCCTGAACGTCTCGGTTACGTTGGCGGTGTCAAAAATTTCAATGATTTTGGCAGAAATGTTCATATTTTATCGTTTAATAGATTGTGCACCAAAGATAGCAAATTCAATGGTCATGTTGGGTGATTTCAGTGTTTGTGGTTGTAGTTTTGTTGGTTAGTAAACTGGCTGTGATTTTGATTAATGAAGCACCCCACAAAACCTTATAACGACCTGCAAGCTTCTTTTAACACCATCCGCGTAGGTTACCGCTACCGGCTGGTGAACTATGGCGAAACGTCTGTTTTTGAGGTGCTGGAAATTATCAGTAATGACGACTGCCGGGTACGCTCGGTGGATACGCTGGAGGAGTACCGGCTAAGCGACCTGATTAAATACGGTAAAGGCGATGATTTTGCGTTTAGTGAAGAGTAAAGCCATGCTACGAAAAAAAAGAAGATACTTTTTGCTGCTGGCCAGCTTGTGGTTGGGTACGGGTTGTGCCACGAAAGTGGCCAGCATTTATAATTACAGCGCTGCCGATGGGGATTTTAAAACTTTTTTGGTGGTAGCCCCGGAAGAAAAGGACAGCCAAACACCCGAAAACAAACTTTTTGACCAGCGTTTACAGGCTATTCTTACCACCTCCCTGGAGAATAAAGGTTTGCAAACATCTTCCTTGCCCGACCTGTATGTGAGCTATGCCGTGAGTGTTTACAATACCTCCGAAACCACCAGTAACTTCAACAACCCGTATGGCTATAATTATTATAACAGGTATTACTACCCCTCTAATTTTGACTACACTACCCGCACCTATAAAACCGGGGTTTTTCTGATTAATATAAAAAACGCCCGGGGCAAACTTATCTGGCAGGGGAGCAAAACCTTTCGTTTAAAAAGCAAAGAAAGCGTCCAGGCCCGGATCCCTGAAATATGCCGGGAAGTGATTGGGGCGTTTAGCCTGCCGGTACCGTCAACATAAGGGGCATACAGGTAATCCTTTACGGCTTTAAACTGCAGTCAATCCATTCCCGGTCAAACGCAGTAGGATACTTTTTATAAAAATTGATGGCCGGCTCGTTCCAGTTAAGCACCTGCCAGACCAGCGAGTGGTAACCTCCGGCCCGGGTCATTTCCAAGCATTTGTCGAACAGCGCTTTGCCTACCTGATTGCCCCGTTCGGCTTCGGTAACCACCAGGTCTTCAAGGAACAGCTTCTTGCCCTTCCAGGTAGAATATTTAGTAAAATAGATGGCCGTACCGATAACCTTACCGGCTTTTTCCGCCACAATAAATTTATAAACCGGCTCGGGGCCAAAGCCGTGTTCGCGCATCATCGCCACGGTGTTTTCTACCTCGTGGGGTGCCTTTTCGTAGGCGGCCAGCTCCTTAATTAAACCCAGGACGGCCGGCAGGTCTTTTTCTTCGCCTTGTCTGATGATAAAATCCATGCTAAAAGTCTAATTCTATCTGGCCTTGCAACAGGGTTTCCAGGGTTTCCCGTTCGCGGATGAGCTTTGCCTGGCCGTCAATAATCAGCACCTCGGGAGGGCGGAACCGGGCGTTGTAATTAGACGACATAGCATACCCATAGGCCCCGGCATTTTTTATGGCCAGGATATCGCCCTCTTTTACTTCATTAAGCTGGCGGTCCCAGCCAAATGTATCGGTTTCGCAGATATAACCAACAATGGTGTAAACCCGTTTGGTGCCTTTGGTATTGGAGATATTGACAATGTCATGATAGGCATCGTACATCATGGGCCGGATGAGGTGGTTCATGCCCGAATCAACCCCGACAAAAACAGTGGCCGGGGTGGTTTTTACCACATTGGTTTTTACCAGCAGCACGCCTGCCTCGCTTACCAGAAATTTACCCGGCTCAAACCAAAGTTCCACCGGGCGGCCATACTCCTCGGTAAACCTTTTAAAGGCAGCCGATATTTTACCCCCTAAATCCTGAATGTCAACCTTAAGGTCACCTTCGCGATAGGGAACTTTAAACCCACTGCCAAAATCAAGAAACTCGATGGTGGTAAAGTTTTTGGCAAAATCAAAAAGGATTTCCGCCCCTTTCAGGAACACCTCAGCATCAAGGATATCGGAACCGGTATGCATGTGCAGGCCGTTAATCTGAATATCATAGGTTTCGATTACCCGCAGCAGGTGCCGGCTTTGCAAGATGGAAATACCAAATTTAGAATCGATATGCCCCGTAGAGATTTTATGGTTGCCCCCGGCCATGATATGCGGGTTGAGGCGGATACACACCGGGGTGCTGTTACCGTATTTATGGCCAAATTGCTCGAGAATGGCGATGTTGTCGATATTGATGGTAACCCCGAGTTGCATGGCTTCCTCAATCTCGGCAAAGGCCACACTGCTGGGGGTAAAAATTATCTCCTTTGGCGCATAGCCCACTTTCAGGCCAATCTGTACTTCCTGGATGGAAACGGCATCGAGGCCGGCCCCGAGGCTTTTCAGGTACTTCACAATAGAAACATTGGGCAGCGCCTTCATCGCATATTTTAGTTTCAGGCTTACCCCGGGAAAGGCGCTAAGCAGGTGTTCATACTGGCTTTTAATCCTGGCGGCATCATACACGTACACCGGGGTGCCAAACTCCCTGGCGATTTTGGTTAACGCCAGCCCCTGAATGCTGTATTTGTTGTTTTTTAATTCCATAACGAAGAAATTAGC
>JALSJF010000144.1 GCA_026989505.1 Cyclobacteriaceae bacterium | reverse complement strand
GGCTTTTTACGGCCTCTTCTGCCCCGGCAAAGGCAGGGTCATCGGTGTTTACCTTGCCGGAGTGGATTTCGTTACTTAAATAATTGCCGATGGTTACCGGTACAATAAAATAGCCATCCACACTGGCTTGCAGCAGCGAGTTGGCTCCCAGCCGGTTAGCCCCGTGGTCGGAGAAATTGGCCTCGCCAATGGCAAACAAGCCGGGGATGGTGGTTTGTAATTCGTAGTCCACCCACAGGCCGCCCATAGTAAAGTGGGCCGAGGGCGAGATGCGCATGGGTTCATTGTAGGGGTTGGTGCCGGTAATCTTTTCGTACATGCGGAACAGGTTGCCGTACCGTTCCTTGATGGTTTCTTTCCCCAGTTTTTTGATAGCATCACGGAAATCGAGGTACACGGCATTTTTATTGGGCCCGACACCATGGCCGGCATCAATTTGTTCCTTGGCCGACCGCGAAGAGATGTCACGGGGGGCCAGGTTGCCGAAGGAAGGGTACTTCCTTTCTAAATAGTAATCCCGTTCATCTTCCGGGATATCATTGGCCGGGCGGTCGTCACCGGCTTTTTTGGGTACCCAGATGCGGCCGTCATTGCGCAGGGCCTCCGACATCAAGGTGAGCTTCGACTGGTGATCCCCTGCCTGGGGCAGGCTGGTAGGGTGAAACTGCACCCAACTGGGGCTGGCCATAAATGCCCCTTTCTTATGCACTTTCCACTGGGCGGAGGCGTTGCTGCCCATAGCGAGGGTTGACAGGTAATAAATCTTGCCATAGCCCCCGGAAGCGATAATCACGGCATGGCTACCGTGGCGTTCAATTTCTCCGGTGACCAGGTCGCGGGCAATAATACCCCGGGCTTTGCCGTCAATTACCACCAGGTCGAGCATTTCATGGCGGGCGTAGGATTTAACATTGCCCAGGGCTACCTGGCGCATCATGGCCGAATAGGCCCCCAGCAATAATTGCTGGCCGGTCTGGCCGCGGGCATAAAAAGTGCGTTTTACCTGCACACCGCCAAACGAGCGGTTGGTGAGCACGCCCCCGTACTCACGGGCAAAGGGTACCCCCTGGGCTACGGCCTGGTCAATTACGTTGGCTGAAATCTCAGCCAGCCGGTAGGTGTTGGCCTCACGGGAGCGGAAGTCGCCCCCTTTGAGGGTGTCCACAAAGTGGCGATAGACATTGTCAGCATCGTTCTGGTAATTCTTGGAGGCATTGATGCCGCCCTGGGCAGCAACTGAGTGCGACCTGCGGGCTGTATCCTGAAAATAGAAAACCTTAACATTATAGCCAAGTTCGGCCAGGGTGGCCGCGGCTGCCGCCCCCGACAGCCCGGCCCCCACGACAATGATATCTAACTTCTTTTTATTGGCCGGATTGACAATTTTGGTTTTTGCCTGGTAATTCGACCATTTTTCCGCCAGCGGGCCTTCAGGAATTTTTGCATCTAACATAACCTAGAGCTGTTTTAGGTAAACTATTACAGGAATAAGGGCAAAGCCGAGGGTAATCAGTACCGAGAAAATATAACCGAGGTACCTGATCACCCTGATGTACTTCTCATGATAAACCCCCAGGGTGCGAAAGGCACTGCTAACCCCATGGACCAGGTGCAAGCCCACGCCAAGAATGGCTACCACATAGAGCACCACATACCAAAGTTCTTTAAAGCTGGTCATCACAATCAGGTAGAGGTCTTTATGGCCTTCGGCATCCAGGGGAGGGTTGCCAAACTTATACACATACCAGTAGTCTTTGAAATGGATGATCAGGAAGATGAGGATAAGGGTGCCGAGAACCCCCATGTTTCGCGATATCCAGCCCGAAACCTCGTTGCGGTTATCGGTTTTGTAGGCCTTGCCGCTGGCTTTACGGTTTTCCAGCGTAATCAGCAGGGCGTCAACCGCATGGTAGAGAATGGCGGTATAAAGAACGTAGGAAACGATTTTGATGAGCAGGTTGCCGCTGAGGAAATGCGAGTAGGCATTAAACTGGCTATGGCCGGTAGCTTCCGGCAATAGCAACTGCAGGTTGCCCAGCAGGTGGATAAGCAGAAAAAAGGCCAGGAAAAGGCCGGTAAGGGCCATGAAAATCTTCTTTATAAGGGTGGTCTGGGTTAATGCCATGATACCGGTATTTACTGCATTGTATAACGAGATAGCCAAATTTAGGCAGTTGGAGGCAGGAATAAACTGACGTAGGTCACCCTGCAGGTATTTTTACATCAAGGGCAAAAGAGCAGCCGCAGGTTACCCCACGGTTGTTAACGGGCAGCAGGTTTGGCTTAATCCAACAATTCCCGTTTTCTTAGCAGCGGCTCAATTTCAGGCTCCCGGCCACGGAATTCAACACCTGATTTGTGCAATGGGTCACCCACATTCAAATATTAGCCTCAATAAAGCATTAGCCCGAAAAATTCATATGAATTTTTCGCCCGCAGGGCTGATGAACTGCAAAATAGTGTAAAACAACATGTTATGCACAAAATACAGGAAGACTCAAAGATTTATCATGACCCAAATTTGAGGGTAAAATATTTTGCACTCATCAGGTCCTTAGACTCC
>JALSJF010000143.1 GCA_026989505.1 Cyclobacteriaceae bacterium | reverse complement strand
CCTGACCGCCACACTCATAAACGCATTATTTCCGCTTCTGGAAAAGCTCGCCCCGGATTTTATCCTCGTACAAGGCGACACCACCACCACTTTTGTGGCCGCTCTGGCCGCCTTCTATCAAAAAATACCGGTCATCCATCTGGAAGCCGGCCTGCGCACCGGCCACAAATTCTCCCCCTTTCCGGAAGAGGTGAACCGCAAGCTCACCTCCACACTGGCCGATTATCACTTCTGCCCTACCGAACTGGCCCGGGCCAACCTGAAACAAGAAAACATACATGAACATGTGTACCAGGTGGGCAATACGGTGGTGGACAGCCTGCTTTGGGCCGTTGCCAAAATCAACCGGAAACGGGCGCACTATGAAGAAAAGTTTGGCAACTTCCGCAAGGGGTTTGAGCAAACCGTACTCATTACGGCCCACAGGCGTGAAAGCTTCGGGCAAGGGCTTGCCGAAATTGCCGGGGCCATCAAAAAACTGGCCGGGCAGCACCCTGAAATCAGTTTTATTTTCCCGGTTCATCTGAATCCACAGGTGCGAAGTTTGATGTATGGCGAACTAGGGGATTTAACCAACGTCTTTCTTTTACCCCCCCAGGCTTATGATGATATGGTTTTTCTGATGTCGGAAGCCAATTTAATTATGACCGATTCGGGCGGCATCCAGGAAGAAGCCCCCTCGCTAAGTAAACCGGTGCTGGTGATGCGCCCCACTACCGAGCGGCCGGAGGCGGTTGAAGCCGGCTTTTGTACCCTTTGCGGCACGGCAGCCGAAGAAATCGTTAGGCAGTTCAACCATCTGCTAAAACATCCGCCCAACCTCACGGGCTTACCCAACCCTTATGGCAAGGGCGACAGCGCCCAACGTCTAAAACAGATCATGGACCAAATTGCCCTCGGGGCATGAGCAAAAAGAATATACTTTTTGTCAGCATTGCTTTTCCACCCAAACTCGACCCGGAGTGTATCCAGACCGCCCGTTATTTTAAATACATGAGCCAACCGGGTACTGATTACGATTTTCAGGTGGTTACTTCGGCCACCCCTACCCTTTTTATGCCGGTAGATAAAAGCCTGAGCCGCTACACCGCCACACCTGTTACAAAATATGTGGTCAGGCTTTTCGAGCCCCGGCTCGGGCATGCCATCGTTAACCGGATAGCCCCGGCCTTGCTACAGTTACCGGATGCCAAGTACAGCTTTCATCGGCAATGGAAAAAAGTAATCAGGCAAATCGACCGGCAACCGGACATGATTTATTCGCGCTCCTTTCCTCTTTCTTCGGCCATTATGGCCCTGAGGATGCAAAAACACTACCGGGTGCCGTGGGTGATGCACTTAAGCGACCCCTGGGTAGATTCGCCCCTGCACCGCTATGGCAAATATGCTTTTAAAGTCAACTCGGCATGGGAAAAAGCCTGTTTTGAAGCCGCCAGCTACATTACGCTGACCTCCGACAAGACCCTTGACCTATACCGGCAAAAATATCCGGAACATGCCGGCAAGCTGGTACTTATGCCTAACGTGTATGACGAAGGGGAAGTAAGCAGTAGCAGTGCACCAGCTTTGCCTTCGGATAAGATACGCTTTGTTTATACAGGAGGGTTGGCCAACACCCGTTCAGCCAAACCCTTGCTGGAGGCCATAGAAATTGTACGAAAATCCAAACCTGAAATCTTGCAAAATTGTGAGTTCATATTTGCCGGTGATACAGACAGCAAAAACCGCAAGCTATTCGACCATTATAATGACCCGGCCGTTACCCATCTGGGACGTTTGTCGCTACAACAAGCTACCGAACTGCAAAGTTCGGCCCATGTGCTAATAGCTATAGACTCCGCCATTGAAGATAAGCGTATGGCCCTTTTCTTTCCCTCCAAATTACTTGACTACTGGGCAGCCGGACGGCCCATACTGGCCCTGACTACCCCAAAAAGTACCAGCGAAGAATTTATCAGCACTTATAAATTAGGTGCTGTTGGGTATCTGCAGGATCCGTCCGGCATAGCTGATCATATCCGCAGGTACATCAGGGCCTGGAATAAGGGTACAGATGAGCTTTTTAAAATACCGCCTCTTGCCAAAGAATTTACCGCCCGGTACAATGCGCAAAGGTTACTGGGGCTATTTGAAAAATTGGTTTGAATTTACAACAGAACGCTACATTGAATATACTCTACCTCGGCTATTGGTCTGCCCGGGAAGGGATTACCCACAGTACCCTCTTCCCTCATCTGCAAGCACTGTCAGGCTTTGACAAAGTGAAAAACATTATTTTTTGCAGCATTGAAAGAGATGCTGTCAGCGACCCGCTGCCAATACCTTATCCAAAATGCCGGCATATCCCGTTGCTATCCAAAAACCTGCCGGACAAATTTATCAACAAGTGGTATGACTTCCGGCACTTTCCGGCCACCTTAAAAAAACTAATCGTTGCCCATGCTATAGATATCTGCATAGGCGCAGGTACGCAAGCCGGTACTCTGGTGCTGAAAGCCGCCAAAGGCACCCGGACAAAAGTTATCGTAAGTTATTTTGATCCCCATGCCCAATATATGCGTGCCCTTGGTGTATGGCCTAAATATGACCCCCGGTATCTGTTTCTCCATCATTGGGAAGAAAAACTCAAAAAAGAAGCTTACGCCCTGTTCCCGGTTAGCCGGGCCTATCGGCAAACACTTCTCCGCGAAGGCGTGTCACCGGAAAAGCTGTTTACGGTACCCTGCACGGTTGACCTGGAAAAGTTCACCATTGACAACCCCCTGGGGCAGGCCACCCGCCAGCAACTGGGCTTTGCCCCTGACGATTGGGTGGGCATTTATGTGGGCAAGTTCGGGGATATTTATTTTGACGACCTGGCTTTCAAGTGGTTTGGCGAAATTAAAAAGTATCTACCCGGCTTTAAGCTCATTATCCTGACCGGACAGGACAAAGAGGAAATAGCCGGCAAATTGATCAATGCCGGTTTTGCGGCTAAGGATTTTTTTATCGGCCTGGTACCCCATAATGAGGTACCAGCCTACCTGAATGCAGCCGATTGGGCCTTCAGCCTGATCAGGCCCCATAAATTTTCGCATGCTTATTCGCCCATCAAACATGGGGAGTACTGGGCCTGCGGGTTACCGGTAGTACTACCCGAGGGGATAGGGGATGATAGTAAACTTATGGATGAAAATAATCTGGGAGTTGTGATAAAAAATGTCAACCTCCGGCAAAACCATATAGACAAACTAATTCGATTGGTTACTTCAGGAAAGAGTTCGGAAATAAGAAAGCTTGCCTTTGCAAACAGAAATCCTGACACAACAAAAAATACATATAAAAAAATACTCGCCACTATTTGAATAAATTTGCTACTGTTTCTTTACAGGTTACCATTGGCGGCACGGTCACATTCATAAGGTATGAAGTTATTACCAATTAAGATTTTTTTAATACCAGTCCTTTTTTTCTTCATTTATCGGTCTGCTTATACACAATGTGGCAATCTTGATATAGTTCTTGATACTGCAGTTTGTCAAAGTCAGAATCCAGGTATCAGTAACAATTCTACCGGTTTGTCAAGCTATCTATGGGACTTTTGTCCAGGGGATATGCTCTCCAGCCCAACGGCTTCGCTCATTTCTAACTACACTAGTGTAGGCCGTTCTGACGGGTTGGATATCTTACGTGAAGGAAATAATTACTACGGATATTTAACCACCACCTCAGGGAAATTATTCTTACTCAATTTTGGCAGTTCATGGAATAGCCCTCCTACGCTGAGTGATTTAGGTACTGTGATTCCTGGATATGATATTAACCTGATAAAAGATGGTAATAACGTTTGGCATGCCTATATTTCCACTACTAACAGCAAATTATACCGCCTTGATTTTGACAACGGCATTGAAGGGGCTTTTACGACCACTGACTTGGGTAATTTCGGGGGAATAATATCTTCGCCACGGGGTATTCGTACCCTCAAAATCGGCTCCGATATTTATGTGCTGGCAACCAGCTCCAATTTAAATACACTATCTGTTATCAAATTTACCGGAGGTGTAAGCGGCACAAGTACCTCGCGGAGTATCAATATCCCCGGAGGGGCCCAGATAATCGGCCTGGCCCTGGCTCGCGAGTGCGAGCAGATTTTTGCTATTGTTTCGGATGTTACCACGCGTAAGTTTTACCGGATTGGCCTGGGCAACAACCCGATGGATTCCACCCTTACCAACATTACGGAATTAACCTCGTTGGCCGGACCTACTGCCTACGATTTGGATTTAATAATTGAAAATAATCGCTATTACTTGATGATCCCCTCTTTTAACGGCACCCTCTACCATGCCGATTTTGGCGAATCTATCACCAACCCCTCGCCCACAATAAAGAATCTGGGGGATTTTGGCGTGTTAGATAAAATATTAGGGGCGGAATTTGTCCTTGATTCATCCCGGGTAACCGGCTTGGTTTACAATTACATAACATACGATTTACATCGCATCTCTTATCCGAATGTCTGCTCGGCTTCCATGCCCTATTCGGAAGACACTACACCGGCCAACATAAGTTACGACTTGCCTGGCAAAAAATACATTGAAGTAAAGGGCTTTGACAGCAATGGCAATATGGTTAAAAGGTTAGATTCTCTCACCGTGCTTGAATTACCTGACCCGGATTTCACAACAGACAAGTCTTGTCTGGGAGAAAACACGCTATTTGCTGATAATAGCCTTAGTTTTAACGGGCAAATAACCTCCTGGGTGTGGGATTTTGACGGATTGGGAAGTTCCACTAATCAAAATCCGGCTTTTGCCTTTCCCGCTGCCGGGGTGTATAATATCACACTTACCGTAAACGATACTAAAGGGTGTACTAATTCCATTGTAAAATCAATAACTGTATATGACAATAATGATATCCAGCCCGACTTCCTGACTCCGTCACTAATGTGTAGCAACGACCCGGCTAATTTTACGGATCAATCTACCTACGTTGCTGATACCATAAAAGCGTGGTTGTGGAGTTTTAATGGGGAAGGAAGTTCTGTTTTACAGAATCCGGAGTTTACTTTTCAGTCCGGTGGTAGTAAAATTATCACGCTTTCCGTTACCGGTGTAAGTGGATGTGTTTATAGCACTACACAAGCACTCAATGTAGAAACCGGCCCCGCCACTGCCTTTGCCTTTACCAACGTCTGCAACGGCCAGGCCACCACCTTCACCGATCAGACCACCGGTAACAACCTCACCGCCTGGAACTGGGATTTTGGCGATGGCACCAGTGCTACCAACCAAAACCCAAGCCATTTATATGCTAGTCCGGGAAAATATGCGGTCACCCTTACGGTAAGCAACAGCCTGGGCTGCACCACCAGCTTTGCCGACACAGTCTATAACCACGCCCTGCCGGCCGTGGCCTTTACCAACGACCTCCCCTGCTCTTCCGCACCCATCCAGTTCACCGACCAGTCAATTGTGCAGGATGCCAATATGGTAGCCTGGGCATGGGATTTTGGCGATGGCAGTACCGCCACCGAGCGCAACCCGCAGCACCTTTACGGACAAACAGGTGATTTTACGGTCAAATTAAAGGCTTATTCGCAGTTCGGTTGTGTAGATTCACTCTCCACTACGGTATCGGTTATCCAGGGCCCGGAGGTGGACTTTAGCTGGGATAAAGGCTGTGCCGGAGAGCCGGCTTCTTTCACTGATCTCACCAACAGCTTCGGCCTGCCAGTAACCAACTATACCTGGCTTATCGATAACAAGGTTTTCAGCGAACAAAACCCGCAATATACCTTCACTGCTGCTGGCACCTATACTGTCCAGTTTAGTGTTACCACCAACAATCTTTGTGCGCAAACGGTAAGTAAAGCTATTGTGGTGGAAGACCCTCCGGCAACCAGTTTCGCCTATTTTGAGTCGTGCGATGATAATACGGTTACTTTTTATGATACCACCCCACCCACCATGGCCACCCGCGAATGGCGCATTAACGGCACCCCCACCGCTACGGATTCGGTGATGACCACCAGCCTCACACCCGATACCTATAGGATTTCCCTGACTACTGTCTCAACAGCCGGCTGTACGGGCGTTTCCATGCAGGATATTGGCATCGTAGGCGCCCCGGTAGCCAATTTTACCCCTTCTACCCAGTATGGTGCCGTACCGTTAACAGTACAGTTCAGTAATCAGTCCACAGGGGCCGATAGCTTCCTTTGGCAATTTGGCGATGCCGATAACACCACCAGTACAGAAACCAATCCGGTATTTACTTATATTGATCTGGGTGCTTACGAGGTACGTTTAATAGCTGCTGGCGGACAAAATTGCGGTGATACCATACGTCAAACTGTTGAAGTAGTAGAACCGGTGCATGGACTGGCCATTGATGCCATCACGCCCTTAGATAATGGCAAAATAGCCCTCACCCTCACCAACCTTGGCTCGTATTCTTATACGCAAGACAATATCAAGTTGATTTTCACCCTCGATAATGGGGCGGAAATTACCGAGGACTTTTCCACGACCCTTTATCCGAAGAAATCATTGAATTATGTACCTGACATAAGTCTGGGAAATGCCGGCAACTCCAAAATACTATGTGCCACCGTCCGGTATTTCACGGCAAACCCAGCCATCAGCCTAGATAAAAATTGCCTTACCCTCAACAATCAGCCGCTCATTGCCGAAGCCTACCCCAACCCGGCCCGTGATTATATCAACCTGGCGGTAGTGCTGCCCACCCCGGGAACAGTGCATATCAGCCTTATCGACAGGAATGGGGCAGTAGTTTTAACCGATACTTATGAAGCTGCTGAACAAGGGTTAAATAGTTACACGGTTGATACTACGCCTTATCGTGCCGGGCTGTATATTATCAAAATCGAAACGGGAGGTAAGGCAAAAAAAATGAAGGTGGTTGTCACCCGATAGCCAGACGGCAGGAACCGGCACTAAGCCTTGCCGTACCCGTACCACCTTTTCAGCGTTCCCTTTTTGAAGAAGCTTTTATACCGTATTGTCATCCCTTCGGGATTTTTACTGGCTTGTAAACGAAGCAAAGGCCATAGGCGAAAAAAACACGGCCGCCAACTTCACCCATCCCAAATCCCGCAGGGGTGACATTGCACCCAACCTGGGTGCCCTGCATCTGCACGCGTAACCTCCGCACCTTCTTACCCTTCACTTCCTGCCCGTAGCCTACTCCGTTTGAATATCCCTTACCAATAACTGGTTGTGGTGGAAATCGTAGAGGGTTTTCTCCCGCAACTGGTAGTAGGCCACCCAAAAATCGCGCAAGGTACTTACATAAGCCTGCTTGGCCCGGTCTTTCGAAGCCAGCGACTGGTTGAGGTCGGTAATGGAAATTTTGCCGATAAGGAATAACTGCTTGGAAATATTATAGGCTTTGTCGGCAATCTCATCCGATTTTATCCGGGCTTTTAACTGCTCCCGCAACATATTGAAATTGCGCACTTCGGTTAAGATTTCCTGTTGAAAGTTGACCTCATCCTGTAGCAATTGGTATTCAACCATCTTCATATTGGCTTCGGCTGTCATGATACGGGCTTTCTGCCGGCCCCAGTCCACTATGGGTACATTCATTTGCAGGCCTACCCGCAGGGCATCGGCCGGCTCCTGGTACACCTCACTTACCGACTGCCCCTGATTGGTCAGGCCGTACGAGGCCTGCAGGCTCATATTTACCCCGCTGGCACGTTTAGCCCGGGTCACCTCCTGCAGGGCCTCCAGTTTCCTGCGTCTAAATTGCACCATGTCAACCTTATTTTTAATGGCCTCACTCAACGCCACATTCTCATCTACCATAAAATCGGGGATGTGTTCCGGCAGGAGTAAGGTTATTGAGTCGGTATCGGACAGGCCGATAAACGATTTCAGGTTAAGGGCAGCTGTTTGCTGCTCTACCAGGGCTTTCGATACATCTAGGCGGGAGTTTACCAGGTTGAGTTCCAGTTGCAGCAGGTCATTTTCGGTTATTTTTCCCAGGTTATACCGGCCCTGGGCGATCTGGTAGATGGTGTCGTTGCTTTCAACATTCTTGCGGGCAATCTCCAGGTTAATCTGCGCCAGCAGCAAGTCGAAGAACTGCCGGGTGGCATTAATGGAGATTTGCTCGAGCTCCTCGAAATAAACCCGTTGTGATTCTTCATATACCAGGGGTTGAATGCGTTTGTTCCATTTAAATTGGTTGAACTGAAAAATAGGCTGGTTAAGGCCGATAGATACCGGCTGGCCGCTAAATTGTACATAATCCTGAATAAAGTCATCGTAGCGGCTGAGGTCGGTAAATACCGACACCGTGCCCCCGGTAACGCCTATCACCTGGCTCAGGCCTAATTGCAGTTGCACCTCATTATTGTTTATCTCACGATAAATCACGTTACCATCCGGCTGGGTTACCGGGGTTACGATCTTATTAAAAGAAGGCAGCCTGCCCGAAAGCACTAACTGCGGATTGTAGTCGGAACGAAAGGTTTTATAGCGCCAGTACTCATTTTCTTTGCGGGTTTCGGCCCTGAACCAGGCTGGTGATTTAGAGCGTGCCAGTTGCACCACATCGTCAAGGGTGTAACTACGGGTCTGCGCCATAGTCCCGGAAACAAAAAACAAAGCACTAATAGAAAGGGCAGTAAGTTTATTCATGTCGTAAAGAGGTTATCGGGTCTTGTTCAGCCGCCCTTTTGGCCGGGGTAATCCCAAAGATCAACCCCACGGTAGCGGCTACACCAAAAGACAATAATATAGAAAATGGCGAAATTATGGTAGGAATATTGGCTACATTGGAAACCACCATGGCAATAATTACCCCCAGGACAACGCCAATCAGGCCACCGGAGACACTGATCATCACCGATTCGTTAAGAAACTGGAAGATAATATCTTCTTTACGGGCCCCTATGGAAAGCCGCAGGCCAATCTCCTTTATCCGCTCCATTACCGAAGCCAGCATAATGTTCATGATGCCAATGCCCCCTACCAGCAGCGAGATACCGGCAATGGCCCCCAGCACAAAATTGAAAATGCTTTTGGTGCGCTGCTGTTGTTTTAACAACAATTCGGGGATGGTGATTTCATAGTCCACCACACCAAAATGCCTGCGTTCCAGGTAACGGGAGAGAATTTCTGCCGTAGGGGTAAGTAACCCGGTTTCGCCTACCTGTACTACCAGGCGGTCTATCTGGTGGTAGTTCTCGCGGGGTTTTGCCTCCTCATCATCATCGCCACTGCCAAAAATGATCATATACCTGCCGCCACTGGCCACGTTGGTGTTTCTGATCATGGCTTCGGTTACCAAATCGCGGTTACGGTACCTCACCAGTACGGTGCGAATGGGCGTATAAACATCCATATTATAATCGCGGATACCGAGTTTAGAGATACTTTGCTCCGACACATAACGTTCTTCCAGCACGCCAATTACTTTCAACCACACACCGCCCATTTTTATTGATTTGCCAATGGGGTTTTCGGTGGGGAAAAATTTCACTTTAATGCTGTTGCCGATGATGCAAACCGGGTCACCTCGTTGCAGTTGCCGGTCGTTAAACATCTTACCTTCAGCCAACGTAAAGTTGGTGATGCGGAAATAATCGGGGGTTACACCCACCAGTTTGGCCGACCTGCGGGTACCGTTTTTAATTAAATAGGTTTCAATCAATATCTCCGGGCTAACGGTAGAAATACCGGGAACCACTTTTACCAGCCCCTCCACATCCCGCAAGGTAAGGCCGGGGGAAAATTTTTCTTTTTCCCGCGCCCCCTGCTCATTGGCAATTTCTTCTTCGGTTTGCTCTACAATGGGGGTCACCACAATATTATTCACCCCCACCAGCTTTATTTGTTCCAGGATTTCCTGTTGTGCCCCGTTGCCGATGGCCAGCATGGCAATTACGGCTGCCACCCCGAAAATAATGCCCAGGGCGGTAAGCAGCGAACGCAGCTTGTTGGCCACCACGGCCTCAAAGGCCACGTAGATATTTGACAGGTACCGTTCGGAAAATAAATCTTTTAACTTCATGGATGTGGTTATTTTTTATCCCCTGAGGTTTTCCCTGTGGCTGCGGCCGGCCGTTCCCTGCCTTGCCTACGCATGCCTTTCTTCCCTTTGGCCCCGGCCGGCACGGTCATCACCCGCCCATTGGGCAGGGTAATGGTTTTCTCTGCCGGCTTTGTGGCTACCTCTTCTTCCTGCGGCAGGTTACGCTTGCCATCCAGTTCCGGCAGTAAGCTGATGGGGTCATCCTCATGGCCACCCGGCACCGACAAGTACAGCCGGTCACCCGGGGCAATGCCCTTCAGTACCACCACTTCGTTCATATTGTTATCGCCAATCATTACCTCCTGTTTCTTCACCGATAGGCCTTCTTTTTTAAACACGTAGGTAATGGAATCGTTTTGCGAGTGCAGGCATTCCAGGGGGATAAACGTAGCCGAATCCAACATACTTACAATGATTTTATTACTGGTAGTCATGGCCGGGCGCAAGAGCGGGTCGTAGCCGTCCAGTTCAATGTTCACCTGAAACACCTTGGCATCGGAATTGGGCCGCTGTTCACCCACATTGGCCACTTTTATTACCTTGCCGGTAAGTTGTTTCCCGGGGAAGGCATCCAGGCCTACCTCTACCTGCTGGCCAACTTTTATTTTGCGTACATCTACCTCGTTTACGTAGGTTTTAGAAATCATCACCGCCAGATCGGGCAGGGTGGCCACCACGGGGTCCCAGGCGCTGATGGTTGAGCCCTCCTTCATCGGCTTGCCATCCCAGCCTTTGCGGTAGATGAGCATGCCGTCTTCGGGGGCGGTGATGGTAAATTCCCCCATTAGTTTGGTGAGGGCCCGCAACTCATTCTGGGCCTTGCGCAGGTTGGCCGTCACCTCCTGCATCTTCGCCCGGTTCTGCGCCTGCCGGATGCTGTAGTTCTCGAAAGCCTGTTGATAGGCCCGTTTGGCCTTCTCTAAGTTAATCTCATTTTGTTTGATGGTAGCCGGGGGCTCAAACTTCGATTGGTCGAGGATGATTTGTTTTTCCTCGATGGCATATTTCAGGTTCACCAGTTCATCGCGGGCCTGGCGCATTTGCAGGGTGGTATCGAGCTTGGTTTGGGTGTACTGCGATTGTTCGCGGTCAACTTCAAGCTGGGCATCCTGAATTTTGTTCATCAGTTCCGAGCGGTCCAGGGTGGCAATCCACTCCCCTTTGCGTACTTCGGTGCCTTCCTCAACAATTTTATCAATTTTTACCTGATGGATCCGGTATTCGCGCAGCTTACGCGGCCCGTAAATTTTCACCGAGTTTTTAGCCTCCAACTCACCGGTAGTTTCAATATCTACCTGAAAGGTGCCGGTTTCTACCGTTACCAGGATATCGGCAGCATCGTTGCCTTTGCCCCCCTTAACCATAAAATACCCGGCCAGTAAAACCAGTACTACAATTCCGCCAATTACTACTTTCTTTTTCATCTATTTATTTATTTGTCCATGACCTAAAGACAAAATTAACCTGAAATCAGCCGCAACCGCTTCCGGTCATGTAATTGCTGCACCAGGCCAACTTCGCCCATAATTTTGTATAGGACACCCGTTGCCGGGAAAACTTTCGCCCGCTGATGTATTTTCTTTACTCATGGCGTAGCGAGATGATCGGGTCCTGACTGGCGGCCTTGCGGGCCGGGGCAATACCGAAAATCAGCCCCACCGTGGCAGCCACCCCAAAAGAAACGATAACCGAATAAGCGCTGATGATGGTAGGTATATCGGCCAGCACCGACACCGAATACGCAATTGTAACCCCCAGGAGAATACCAATAATGCCTCCGGTAACACTGATCATAACCGCCTCCATCAAAAACTGGGCGATGATATCCAGTTTCTTGGCCCCGATAGAGAGGCGCAAACCGATCTCCTTTATCCGCTCCATCACCGAAGCCAGCATAATATTCATAATGCCAATGCCCCCTACCAACAGCGAAATGCCGGCAATAGCCCCCAGGACAAAATTGAAGATGCTTTTGGTGCGCTGCTGTTGTTTCAGCAACAACTCAGGGATGGTAATTTCATAGTCGATGGTAGAGAAGTGCCTGCGTTTAAGCATCTTGGCAATTACCTCAGCCACGCTGGTGAGGCTGGCGGTAGCGGCTACCTGCACGGTCATACGGTCTATCTGGTGGTAGTTCGCTGATTTTTTTTCCCCGCCATCATCATCTTCCCGTAAAGCCTGCTTAATGGCCGTTTCTGTTACCAGCGCCCGGTTTTTATATCGCAGCAGCACCGTAGCCAAGGGGGCATATACATCCATATTGAAGTTGCGGATACCAAGGTCGGCAATGTTTTTTTCGGAAACATAGCGCTGTTCCAACACCCCGATTACCTTAAGCCAATGCGCGCCTACCTTCAGCTTTTTGCCAATGGGGTTCTCCTGGCTAAAAAATTTGCTGGCTACACCCTTGCCAATAACACAGACGGCCGCTCCCCGGGCTAACTGTTCCTGGTTAAATAACCGCCCTTCGGCCAGCGGGAAATTGGCAATGGCAAAATAACTGTTGTTTATCCCCACCAGCTTACCACTGCGCCTGCGCCCATCTTTGATAATACTGGTTTCAATAACAACTTCCGGGCTTACCAGCTTCACGTCCGGGATTATTTCGGCAATACTTTGGGCATCATACAGGGTTAGCCCCATGGAAAAATTTTTGTCGCCCGACTTACTGTTCTCATCTTCCTCTACCTCACCTTCTTCCTGCTCAACTATTGGGGTGATAACAATATTGTTCACCCCGACCAATTCAATCTGCTCCAGTATCTCCTGCTGGGCGCCACTGCCGATGGCCATCATGGCAATAACCGCGGCCACACCAAATATGATACCCAGGGCGGTTAATACCGACCGCAACTTATTGGCCAGGACCGAATCCAGGGCAATGTAAAAGTTAAACAGGTAGTGGCGCATCAGTTCTCTTGCTTCCCCGCCAGTAACACCAGGCGGGCCGATTCAAAGTCTTCGGGGTTCGACAGGTACACAATATCGCCTGCGGCCAGGCCCCGTTTGATGATTACCTCGTCATCATTGCTTTCCCCTACCTCCACTTCCTGCCGGTGAAAGGAAATCCCTTCTTTCTTAATCACATAGGTAAGGGTATCGCCTTGCGGGTGCAGGGCTTCCAGCGGCACAAATACCACCTCGGGGATCACGGCTGCAATAATGGTGTTGCCGGTGGTCATGGCCGGGCGCAGGGTGGTATCCGATTCATTGATCTCGATATCCACCTGAAACACCTTGGCATCGGTATTAGGTTTTTGCTCGCCTACGTTGGCCACGCTCACCACTTTGCCGGTAAGTTTCTTGTCGGGATAGGCATCGAGTGTAAGGTTAACAGGCTGCCCTACGCCCACCTTCCGGATATCCACTTCATTCACAAAGGTCCGCGAGATCATACGCGTTAAGTCAGGCAAAGTAGCTACCGTAAGGTCAAAAATGTTAATTGGGTCACCCTTACCGCGTTTGCGCCCGCCCCATTTACGTTCATAAATCACCATGCCGTCTTTAGGGGCTTTGATAGTAAATTTATCCCGTAAACTTTCAAGAAACACCAAATTGTTCCGGTCTTCATAATACTTAGCGGCAGCTTCCTGCATCTGGGCCCTGGCCTTCTTCTCCTTAAGAATATAATTTTCTTTGGCCTGGCTATAAGCTCTTTCCGCCTTTTCCAGCTCTATCTGTGCCTGTTGCTGGGTGGCCGGAGGCTCAAATTTCGACTGCTCCAGGATGATTTTCTTTTGCTTAACTTCATACTGCAAATTGATTAGCTCGTTGCGTGCCTTACGCAGTTCCATGGTAGTATCGAGCCGCACCTGGCTATACTTTGACTCACTTTGCTGAATATCTGATTTCTTCTGCTTAATCTTCTCCAGCAGGGTAGCCTGATCGAGTTGGGCTACATAATCGCCCTCCTTTACCCGTGTTCCTTCAGGAACAAGGTCTTCAATATTCGTCTGGTAAATATTTGCCGCCCCCATCTCACTTGGCCCGTTAATATCAATTTTATCCTTTGCCTCCAACTCACCGGAGGTAGTTACATCAATGATAAATTCGCCAAATTTAGCCTCCACCAGCACCTCTGTTTCATCGGCAGCGGTACTTTGCGAGCGGTAAACAACAAATACTAAAACAAGCAAAACTAATAGTCCGGTAACAAGCAATATTTTCTTCTGCACCTGGCCTTCTTGTTTGAATTGAACTATTAAGCAGCGAAATTAAGGTTTATTATTTTAATTTCATAATTAACCCTGCGCAATCAAAGCGCTGCCACCTTTACTTTTTCGAGGGCCTCCTTCAGGTTAAGTTTTCCGGAGTTAAATTCACTCAATACCGATTGTTTGACCGACAACTGGATTTTTTTAGGGAAGGTACAGGTATCGCATTTGGTGAGGGTTATTTTGAGGATAAGCATCTCATTGTCCGCCAGGCTGCTGATGGTACGGCCATACCGGAGCATGTTCTCTTTCATACCGGCCAGGAAAACCGGGTAGAGGCTTTCCACTTTTTCGTTACGTTCTTTGGCTGTCAGGCCCCGCTCATTGGTAGCCGGCATCCGGTACAAGCCGTTGTCATCATAGGAAGAATACACCTTAACGCTGTAAATGGCGCCTACCCCTTGCAGCCGCTGGTACTCCGGCTTCCAGGTCATAAAAAAAGAATGGGTGTATTCGGCATCATATACCGTCTTCAGCATAGAGCCGAACATATCCAGGTCTTTACTGCGTAACGCTTCGCCATTGTTTTTATTAATGCTGATTTTTTCCAGTAATTGTTCGCGGCTTATTTTACCGCTAACGTAATCATTATGGTCCTTTTTTAGCATTTCGGCCAGTACCCCCCGTTCCCCGGAGACGCCATTACCGGTACTGCCACTATTTGTTTCATACACATACTCCGATCTCAAGGTGGACACCACAATTTTATCTTCCGGCTGCAACTGGCCAATCATTTGGCTGTAATCCACCAAAAACTCCAGCATCACCGCTTCCAGGTCAACACCCTCTATTTGCACATGATAATCATCAGAAAGCACCCCTATCTTACGGCCCGGCACAACATCATCAGCCTTTTTACGGGCTGCTTTGGCAGACGCTTCCGGAGAAGGTGTTTCACTGTTAACCGGGGTAACAATAGCAGGATTGTAAAATACGGAATATTGGCTGCCGATGGTGAATATCACGCCATAGCCCGCAATATAATTCCCTTCTACATTGTTCTTGTACATAACTACATTATTTTCCCCTTGCCAGAGTTTTTCCAGTACTTTGGCCGCCACCCGCAGGTCGTTGGTCATCCGTTCGTTGTCAACCTGGGCAAAAACAGCATACGGCATAAGCAGCGCACTTGTTAATATTATCATCAGGGCCTGTTTTTTCATTTTCCTGGTGGGTTTTACAGTTTAGCGTAGCAGCATAACAACTTAGTAAGTATCGGGCAACGGGTACCCTTTTATCAATGCACCCCAGCCGCTGATACTGACAGTAAAGATACGGATGAAATTTTAATTGTGCATTATCTCCCTGGACCGGTGGCGGCAGCCAGACCGGCCGGGGTTACAATTATTGAGGGCCCATAGCAAAAATTTCAACCAAAGGTAATTTTTTGTGCCGAACAAAAATATCTTTGCTGCCCATGAAGTTATTGATCAGCCTGGCCCTCCGCTACATTCCGCGCAAATATTTGCAACTTTTCAGTCATTGGGCTGCCCGTTTTCTGGGCTTGTTTTACCGGGGCAATAGGGTTACCTGCAATGTATGTGGCCACCGGTACCGTAAGTTTTTACCTTATGGCCGTAAAGCCAGGGCCAATGCCCTTTGCCCGCATTGCCTGTCGCTGGAGCGGCACCGGATGATGTGGCTGTTTTTGCAGGAGCGGACCGATTTTTTTACTGCCCGGCCAAAGATACTGCATATTGCCCCCGAACTTTGCTTTATCAAGCGGTTTGCTGCCGTGCATGGCGGCAACTACCTGACAGCCGATCTGGAGTCGCCCCTGGCCAGGGTTAAGCTGGACGTAATGGCCATGCCTTTTGCCGACAATACCTTTGCGGTGGTGTTCTGCAACCATGTGCTAGAGCATGTAGCCGATGATTTACAGGCTATGCGCGAGATCTTCCGGGTAATGCAGCCGGGGGGCTGGGGCATCCTGCAGGTACCGCTCTTTTACCCGCTGCCGGAAACAACCTACGAAGATAGCCGTATCACCAGCCCTGAAGCACGTGAAAAAGCCTTTGGCCAAAACGACCATGTACGCCTGTATGGCAAAGATTACCTTACCAGGTTGCAAAAGGCCGGGTTTGTGGCAGCCGAAGTCTGGTTAAGCAAAGAATTGCCGCAGGAAGTGGTAACCCGCCATGCCCTGCCCCTGAATGAACCCATATTTTGGGTTAAAAAGCCGGCAAACAGTACGGCCTGAGCTATCCCCCCATAAAGGCGAAATCCTCTGAACTGATAGCAATTATTTTCTATCGCCCAGAGGATTTGCTTTCTACTAGTTGGCTTAATATCAAAGGTAGGTACTGCATGGCAAAGCAAAAAGTATCTTTCGACAGGTTGCCCCTACTGCCGACAAGCTGCCGTATTGGCCGATAAATGGTTTTAACCCGGATTATTCACGAAGGTCGTGAATAATGATATGAATTTATATGAATTTTTCGGGTTAACTGGTTGTATTTGCTGTTCCTCCCGGGCACGAAAGGCAGCCCACGGAAAAAGTAAAATCCCCTGCACCGATAGCAATTTTTGATCTACCGCACAGGGGATTCACTTTCTATTAGTTTGGCTTGTGATGCTAAAGTAGCAAAGGTTGCCCCCCGGATAAAGCCGGTTTCGACAAGCTGCCGTATTGGCCGACCACCTGCGTATATCATCGATAAAAGGATATAGGCGGACAGGCTATGGGGGAGGTAGGCTATCTGACCCCCAGGCTACCTCTGTACCGGTAATCGTTGGGCATGGCCTGGCGACAATGAGATAATTAGTACGTTGGGCGGAATAGCGAGGGAGATAAGCTATAAAAGAAGAACCCCTCTGTACCGATAGCAATTTTGGCTCTACCGCACAGG
>JALSJF010000142.1 GCA_026989505.1 Cyclobacteriaceae bacterium | reverse complement strand
TATTGACACTACCGCTTTTCTCGGGGGTATTGCCGTAAACTATGCCACTAATTTGCTGCTGGCAGAAACCTCGGCTGCGGTAGCGGTAATTGAGGCCGATGAGTACGACCGGTCGTTTTTACAATTAGCGCCCGATATTGAGGTGATCACTTCGGTAGATGCCGACCATCTTGATATTTACGGTAGCGAGGAAGAAATGCTGGCCGCATACCAGCAGTTTGCCGGCAAACTGGCGGCCGCGGGTAAGTGCATTGTGGCCGCCAAAGCCCAGGACCGCTTGCAGGTAAACGGGGCTACCGTGTATGGCGAGGGCAGCAGAATTTATGCCAATAATTTACGGCTGGCAGGGGGCAGGTATCACTTTGACTATGTGAAGGGAACCCAAAAAATTTCTACTATTCCGCTGGCCTTGCCCGGCCGGCATAATGCCGAAAATGCCGTGGCTGCCATTACCGTGGCCACCAGCCTGGGCGTGGGTGAGGCCGCAATAAAAAAGGCTTTTGCCACCTATAGAGGTGTTAAAAGACGGTTTGAATATGTCCTGGAACTGCCGGAAATGGTATTTATCGATGATTATGCCCATCACCCTGCCGAGGTGGCCGGCTTTATCGGGGCCTTACGGGAGCTTTACCCTGATAAATTTATCCAGGTAATCTTTCAGCCGCACTTGTATTCACGTACGCGCGATTTTGCCGCAGAATTTGCCGCCAGTCTCAGCCAGGCCGATTCGGTAATCCTGATGGATATTTACCCGGCCCGTGAAGCACCCATTGCCGGGGTAACTTCGGCTCTGATCCTGGAAAGAATAAGGCTGGCCGATAAGGCCCTGATGACCACAGAAGAAATCCTCGCTATGCTGCCGGCAAAGCAACCCCAGGTGCTGGCCACCGTTGGGGCCGGGGATATTGATAAGCTGGTGCCGCAAATAAAAGACGTAATCACTAAAACCATGGTAAAATGAGATATCGACCTGTTATCGTAACTATTGTAGGCCTGATAACCACCTTGTTGCTGATTGGTTTTGCCAATATTGATAACGACAGGCGGGTTTGTAACCGGGTGATGGTGTCTATTGATAACCAACTGCACAATCATTTTATCGATGATACCGATGTGCTCAACCTGCTGACCAACGGCTCTACCGAGGTGGTGGAGGGGGCGGCTTTTGCCGATTTGAATATCCGCACCCTGGAAAACAGGGTGAAAGCAAATGACTATGTGCGCGAGGCGGAAATTTTCCGCGACTTAAAAGGTAATTTATTGGTAAAAGTGGTGCTGCGCAGGCCGGTGGCCCGGGTAATACAACCGGATGGCCCCGATGCCTATATTGCCGGGGATGGCACCATCCTGCCGGTTTCGGATAAATTCTCAGCACGGGTTTTATTGGTGAGCGGGGCTGTGGCCCGCGATATTGCCGGGTTAGGGAATATCAAAGCCTCTGACCACCGGCAACTTTTTGCGTTGATCAATTTTATCAACGCGGATAAATTCTGGCGTGCCCAGATAACGCAGGTAGATGTGCAACCAGACGGTGAGATAAAGCTGCTGCCCCAGGTAACCAAGCAGTATATAGAATTTGGTGACTTGCAGGATATGAAAAATAAATTCGCCCGGTTAAAAATTTTCTATACGAAAATTTTGCCCCGCAAAGGCTGGAACAGCTACAGCCGGGTAAGTGTGAAATATAAGAATCAAATAATTTGTGAATAATCCCCCAATTAAGCATTATGGAAACTGACAAAATCGTAGTAGGACTCGACATCGGTACAACCAAGATTTGTGCCGTAGTAGGCCGTAAAAATGAATACGGCAAACTGGAAATTCTCGGTATGGGCAAGGCCGACTCAGACGGGGTTATCCGTGGTATTGTTACCAATATCGAAAAAACCATTGCCTCCATCCAACGGGCCATAGAGGAAGCCTCGGAAAAATCGGGTATTGATATCCAGGTGGTAAACGTGGGTATTGCCGGCCAGCATATCCGCAGTAGCATTCACCACAACGGCATTACCCGTAAAACCACCGATGAGGAGATTACCGTAGAGGATATCAAACGCCTTACCGATGAAATGTACCGTATTGTTATCCCTCCGGGTACCGACATCATCCATGTGATGCCCCAGGATTACACGGTTGACTATGAAGAAGGCATTAAAGACCCGGTAGGTATGTCGGGGGTGAAGTTGGAAGCCGATTTTCATGTGATCACCGCCCAGACCAACGCCATTAACAACATTAACAAGTGTGTAAAGCGCTCTGAGTTGGTAATTGAAAACCTTATCCTGGAGCCCCTGGCCTCAAGCTTATCTGTGCTCAGCGATGAGGAAAAAGAAGCCGGGGTTTGCCTGGTG
Source organism: Cyclobacteriaceae bacterium (assembly GCA_026989505.1). Lineage (GTDB taxonomy): Bacteria > Bacteroidota > Bacteroidia > Cytophagales > Cyclobacteriaceae > S012-113. The sequence continues at coordinate 14,786 of JALSJF010000142.1, read as the reverse complement.
GATATTGGTGGCGGTACCACCGATGTGGCGATTTTCTATGATAATATCATCCGCCATACGGCCGTAATCCCCTTTGGCGGGAATATCATCACCTCCGACATCAAAGAAGGATGTAATGTGCTGAAGCACCAGGCCGAATCGTTGAAAACCAAATTTGGCAAGGCCATTACCGAAGAAGCCAGCCCTAATGAGATTGTTTCGATACCCGGCTTGCGCAACCGGCCACCGAAAGAGATTTCGGTAAAGAACCTCTCAAGTATTATTGAGGCCCGGATGGAAGAAATCATTGAGTTGGTGCATATAGAGATCATCAACAGTGGCTATGAGGGCAAGCTGGCCGGGGGTATTGTGCTTACCGGTGGTGGCGCCCAGCTTAACTCCATCCAGCAACTGGTAGAATTTATTACCGGTATGGATGTGCGTATCGGTTACCCGAACGAGCACCTCGGCAAAAGTTCATCGGAGCTAAAATCGCCCATGTATGCTACGGCCATTGGGTTGGTGTTGTCCGGCTTTATGGACCTGGACGACCGCCAGAACCGCTACAACGAAGGAAAGCCGGAAGCCCGGCCGAAGAAAAAGGAATTTGCCAATATCTTCAATGTTATCCTCGAGAAAACCAAGAGTTTGCTGGTAGATGATATTGAGGGCAAAGACAATTATTAATTAACATGTATTCACTAAAATCTATATATTATGTCTGACACGTATAGTTTCGAATTACCCAAGCACCATAAGTCGATAATTAAGGTGATTGGCGTAGGTGGTGGCGGCAGCAATGCGGTTAACCACATGTACAATTTGGGAATTAAGGATGTGGAGTTTGTAGCCTGTAATACGGATGCCCAGGCCCTGCAAAGCAGCCCTGTTCCTTCCAAACTGCAAATCGGTATAAATGTAACCGAAGGCCTGGGTGCCGGGGCTAACCCCGATGTTGGCCGCGGGGCAGCCGAGGAAAGCAAAGATGATATCCGCGATATGCTGGGTGACAGCACCAGAATGTTGTTTGTTACGGCCGGCATGGGGGGCGGTACCGGTACCGGGGCGGCTCCGGTGATTGCCAAGATTGCCAGGGATATGGATATCCTTACCGTGGGCATTGTAACCGTACCTTTTGGTTTTGAAGGCCGTAAAAAAATGGAACTGGCCCAGAAGGGGGTAAACGAGTTGAAGGCCAACTGCGATACCGTGCTGGTTATCCTGAATGACAAATTGCGTGAGATCTATGGTAACCTGCCGATCAGCGATGCCTTCGCCAAAGCTGACAATGTGCTGACCACCGCGGCCAAAGGTATTGCCGAGATTATTACTGTGCCCGGTTATGTTAATGTTGACTTTCAGGATGTGAAAACAGTAATGCACAATGCCGGGGCTGCCGTTATGGGCTCGGCCACCATGGAAGGCGAAGGCAGGGCCCGCAGGGCTGCTGAGGCCGCCCTGGTGTCGCCCTTGCTGAATAACCGCGAGGTGCATGGGGCCAAGAAAATACTCCTGTCAATAACCTCGGGAGAGCAGGCTGAATTGCAAATGGATGAGCTTACCGATATTACCGAGTACATCCAGGAAATGGCCGGTGATGAAGCCGAAGTTATCTTTGGCCATGGGGTTGACCCCGAATTGGGCGACAACATCAGGGTTACGGTAATTGCCACCGGCTTTGAGTCGGCCGAATTGCAAAGCAATGGCGCTGGCAGCAAAAAGGTTACCTCGCTGGATGCCCCGGTAAACCAGCCGCTGGAAGGTTTCACCCCGGACTGGGGCAAAACCCTGGAGCCTACCTTAAAGGTTGAAGTAGAGCCTGAGCCTGAGCCATCGCCATTGGCCGAGGAGGTGGAAGACACGGCTTTTGAAAATGGCTATATGTTTGAAGCCCCGGAACCGGCAGAAGGTTTTGAAGACGATTTGTTTGCCGGTGTGGCAAATGACGCCAGCCCGGCCCCGGCAGAACCCGATTATGGCATCCTGGATGCAGACCTGCAATCGAAAAAGGAAAGGCTGGCCATGAAGCGCAAAGAAAGGTTGCAACGCCTGAAAGGCGCTAAATATGAATGGCAACAGGAGGAGGACATAAAGTCGAAACTGGATGTGCCGGCCTATGCGCGTAAGGATGTCAGGCTGGACGATGTGCCCCACTCTTCGGAGAGGAATATCTCGCGCCTGAGCCTTAACGATGATAACCAGATTTTAGGGAATAATAAATACCTGCACGATAATGTAGATTAACGCGGCTTTTAAGCCGGTAAAATATTGTTCGGGCCGGGCACAAACGGTGTCAGTTCCCGTTCAACTCGGGGGATTGGGTTTAAGTATCCAATTTTGTATTGCCCTGGTAGCGATTATGTCAGACAATCTGCTGCCGGGCAATACTTTTTTATACGGGTTATATTTCTTAGGTCAACCATTCAAATAGGGTGGGTTATGTTGTTGTGTCAATGACTATAAATGCTTATATTTAGCAGCAGAAGATTGATAAAATGCCCCGGCCACTTTTTTGGTTTCTTATTTTTAGCCTCATCAGTTTTGGTTCCCACGGCCAGACAAGTATAGAAAAGGTAAAAAACGCCCCCCTGCATGCCGGCTCTTCGCGTGAGTTTGAAGGTTCTTTCAATACCCTTATAAAATTAGCCGGGACCGCCCTGACAGACGCCAGCCTGGAGCTTGAATTTGTGGAGAAAATAGATGAGGAAAATTATATGCTGCTTGGCAAGAGGCGGGCTTCGGGTTTTTCCTGGGGTGAGATGGTGCGGGTGGTAGTCACCAAACAACGGGGCGATACCGAAACCCTTGTGCATGTGTACACCAAGAAGCGGGTAGGGGTAAACGCTACGGCCAAAGCGGCATACGCCAACACTATTTTTTCCAGTATTGAGTCGCAATTGGCGCTGGCGGCAGAGGAGGGGCCGGCCATTGCAGCGAGGGATACCGGGCCGCAGCCGGTGGCTGAGGCGCAGCCGCCCGCTACCCCTGCGACACCACCTGCCGAATATACTACCCGGCACCGGGTAGCCCTGGTTATTGGCAACGCCCGCTATAGCAAAGCCCCGTTGCGTAACCCCGTAAACGATGCCCTGGCTATCTCGCAGCAGTTAAAATTGCTTGGCTTTGATGTTTATACCTATACTAATCTGGGCCAGGCCGAAATGAAGGCGGCTATCCGCAAATTTGGCGATGCTTTGAACGAATCTTCCGGGGTAGGCTTGTTTTATTATGCCGGGCACGGAGTACAATCAGGCGGCAGGAACTATTTGATACCGGTGGATGCGAAAATTGAGCGGGCCTATGACATTGAAGACCAGGGGGTGGATGCCGGCCTGGTGCTGCGGATGATGGAATTATATAAGAACCCCCTGAATATCATCATCCTCGATGCCTGCCGCAACAATCCGTACAGCCGGGGCTTGCGGTCGGTTGAGGAAGGTTTGGCCCCGGTTTATATTGCCCCTACGGGTTCTATCATATCGTTTGCCACTGCCCCGGGAAAAACCGCCTCAGACGGTGACGGCCGCAACGGCCTTTATACCCAGGAGTTGATCAAGGCCATGCAGCAACCCAATAAAACCCTGGAAGAAGTTTTTAAAGAGGTACGTATTAATGTGGCCAGAAAATCAAATAATGAACAAATTCCCTGGACAAACTCCTCGTTGATGGGGGAGTTTTTCTTTAACACTAAACAATAATCTGATGAAAAAATTAAGCTTATTGCTGTTTGTCCTGCTGTTGGCCGGTCATCTTTCCCAGGCCCAGAAAACTATTGAAAAAGTAAAGAATGCCCCCTTGCATGCCGGGGAGAGCCGTACGTTTAAGGCGGCTTATAAAGATTTGGTGAAGTTCTCCCGCCAGGCCATGGTAGATGCCGGCCTGGAAATGGAATCGGTGGAAAAGGTAGATGAAGACACCTATATGCTGATTGGCAGGACCCGGGCTTCGGGGTGGAGTTGGGGTGAGTTGGTGCGGGTGGTAGTATTGCGCAATGAGGACAACCCCAACAAAAATATTGTGCGGGTTTACACCAAAAGAAGGGTAGGTACCAATGTTACCGCCAAGGGCAGCTACACCAATACCATTTTATCGAACATTGAGGCGAAAATTGAACTGGGCGAGTACTGATTGGTTTTTGCTATCGCCACGGGCCGGGATTTTTTTTCAGGGGGTATTATTACGTCAGGTAATTTTCCTTTATCGCCCCGGCTATGGCGGCCAGCTCGTTTTGGGTGGGGTGTAACTTAGGGCGGCTGAAATTCATGTCGTCCATGGCGTTGATGGGGATCAGGTGGATATGCGCATGGGGTACCTCCAGGCCGATTACGGCAATGCCAATGCGGTTGCAACTTACCGTTTTTTCAATAGCGTTGGCTACTTTTTTGGCAAAGAGGTGAATATTGGCCAATTGCTCGTCCGACAAGTCATAGATATAATCAACCTCCTGCTTGGGGATAACCAGGCTATGGCCCATCACCAGGGGGTTGATATCGAGAAAAGCCAGGTGGTCATCATCTTCGGCTACAATATGGGCCGGGATTTCCCGGTTAACAATTTTGGTAAAAAGAGAAGCCATAATTATATGCTGATATCGAGTATTTCGAACGTCATCTTGCCACCGGGCGTGTCTATTTCGGCACTATCGCCCTTGCTTTTGCCCAACAGTCCCTTACCAATGGGTGATTTAACCGATATTTTACCGGCTTTCAGGTCGGCTTCTTCTTCGGCCACCAGGGTGTAGGTCATGGTGGCGCCCATCTTCAGGTTCTTTATTTTTACTTTAGAGAGGATGGAAACTTTGCTGGTATCAAGTTTCGACTCATCAATTACACGGGCATTGCCCACGGCCGCTTCTAACTTGGCTATCCGGGCTTCTAAGTGGCCCTGGGCGTCTTTGGCGGCATCGTATTCCGCATTCTCACTTAAATCGCCCTTATCGCGGGCTTCGGCAATTTGTTTGGCCATGTTGGCCCGGCCTTTGGTTTTTAATTCGTTCAGTTCGTCTTTAAGCTTTTGCAGCCCCTCTTCAGTATAATATGATATATCTCCCATAATTGCTTAATAAACAAAATAACGGCCTCTCTGCTGAGAAACCGTTATTTAATATAATTTCTATTGCTTATCCTAAAACAGTTTGCGCTATCGTGTTGTTTTGCTTGTACATAACTTTATAATAGCAAAAATAAGGGTTTTTCCCCTATATTGTCAAGTGTGCTAACCAATTAAATCGGGTACTTCTTTTTCCAGGATAGCATATATCTCAGGGTCAAACTGTGCCAGGTAAAGTGATTTGGCCTTTTGCAGTTGCTCGAGGCTAAGGCCCTCTGAGCCCCGGAAATCAGCTTTGTAGAGGTTGGCATCGTCAAAATTAGTTTCCGCAAGGGCACAATTTCTCAGGTTGGCCTCCATGAGGTAGGCGTTACTAAAATCCGTTTTAATCAGGAAAGCCCCTTCAAAATTGGCTTTAATCAGAAATGAGTCTTTAAAGTTGGCCCCGCTGGCGTAGGTCTTGCTCAGGTTGGCCTGGTTCAGGTTGGCATTTTCAAAATTGGTCTGGTTGAGGCGGGCCTCCTGCAGGTTGGCTTCGATAAGCACCGAATTGGAGACATTGGCGGTATTGAGGTTGGCTTGCGTGAGGTTTACTTTCGAGAGGTTGGTTTTGCGCAGGTAAGTCCCTACCAGGTCTATTTTGGTAATACCGTGGCGGTTAAGGCGCTTGATATTACCCACATTGCGAAAAGCCGCTTCTTCCGACTCCCACAGGCGGAAGTCATCAATTTCGTCAATATATTGGCTGATCCGTTGTTTTTTATCCCCTTGTTCACGCAGCCAATAAAGCAGCATACCAATCACCAGGATGTCGAAGATCATCCCATGGGCCTCGGCCAGAACATTCAGGTACATTTCATCAAACTGTGTCCAGTAAAGGGGTAAACTCAGGCCGATAACAACTATTGACACCAGCACCAGTACGGTTGCCGAACTGCGGATGGGGTGCTGAATTACCTTGTCGTATATCTTTCTGAACCTGTTCATAAAATGAGGTTGGCTAAGTTAAGCAACTTCTGGTAATTATCCCCCCTGTTCTAAAAAAGCCGCAATTTTATCTGCTAAAACTGCATTTATGCGGGCATAGCTTTCAAAGGTCCAACCGGCAACATGGGGGGTAAAAAGTACGCGGCCACTTTCTTGCAGCCAGGCCAGGTCGGCTGCCTGCTGTGCATTCATCCGGCTGAATTTTTCGCACTCCAGCACATCAAGCCCGGCCAGGTATATATTGCCCGTATGCAAGGCTTCTTTAATGGCTGCCAACGGGGCTATTTCGCCCCGTGAGGTATTAATAAAAACCAGGGGTTTGGCAAACCTTTGAAAGAATGATGTGTCGGCCAGCGCCTTGGTTTCCGCGGTCAGGGGGATGTGCAGGCTGAGGACATCGGTTTCCTCATAGATTGCCGCCAGGTCAACAACTTCAACATAACTGTTCGATTGCTTCGCTAAGATATCATAGGCAATTACCCGGCAACCAAACCCGGCCAGTTTTTTGGCCAGCGCAGCGCCCGTATTGCCGTAACCGTAAATACCTACGGTAAGGCTGCCCAGTTCCCGGCCACGGTTGCCCTCCCGTTCCCAGGTGCCGGCCATTATCTGGTTATGGCCACGGGTTAAGTTATGCAGCAGGTTGAGGATAAGGCCAACGGTATGTTCGCCAACGGCATCACGGTTGCCTTCGGGGGCGTTGAGGATACGGATGTTACGTTGCTGCAGGGCCTTCTCGTCCAGGTTATCAATACCGGCCCCGGCCCGGGCGACAAATTTTAGTTTACTGGTGGTGAGCAGGTCTTCATCAACCCGGGTCTTACTGCGGATGACCAGCCCGTCATAACCGGGCAATACCGTTTTTATTTCTTCGCGGGTAATATCGGGCCGGTAATCATATGCCACCCCTATACCCGCCAGCAACGGGCCAATACTTTCATGCAGTTCGTCAACAATCAGGCATTTTATGGGCATCAGGCAAGGTTTTTACAACAAAAAATAGGCTACCATAAAATACACGGCCAGCCCCAGGAGGTCGTTGGCGGTGGTAATAAACGGCCCCGAAGCTGCTGCCGGGTTAATGCCCATTTTATCCAGCACGATGGGGGTAATGGTACCTGACAAGGAGGCCAGCAGCACCACACACGACAAGGCCACGGCTACCACAATAGAAACCTGCATATCATGGCGCAGGAAATAGCTGAAAGTAAACGCCAGCACCGCCAGCAACAGGCCGTTGAGAATGGCTACGGCAATTACCCGCATCAGCCTGATAAAGTTGGAATCCTGAAAAACCGACTTGGTGGCCAACGATTGCACCACCATGGAGGAGGACTGAATGGCTACATTGCCTCCGGTGGCGGTAATCAGCGGAATAAAAGAGGCCAGGATAGGTACTACGGCTATCTGCCCTTCAAATTGGCGGATCACCTCGGCACCAAAGAAACTACCAATGAGCCCGATGACCAGCCACGGGATGCGGGCCCTTGTCAGCTTCCAGATGCTGTCATCTTCTTCCACATCTTCCGAGATACCCGACATCAACTGCCTTTCTTCTTCGGCCTGTTCGGTCATTACGTCCACCACGTCATCAATGGTAATGCGGCCCATCAGTTTGCCCCGCAGGTTTACTACCGGCACGGCATCCAGGTCGTATTTTTTCATGATGGACACCACCTCTTCTTTATCTACATTGGTCTGCACCGAGATCACTTCCTCATCGTAGATGTCCTTGATCAGGGTGCCGTCTTTGGCCAGCAGTATTTTGCGCAGCGAAACCTTGCCCAGCAACGTGTTGTAGTTGTCAACTACATAAACAGCATAAATTTGTGTTACATTTTCACCCTGCCGCCTGATTTCCTCTATCGTTTGCTCGATGGTCCAGTTAACATTGGCTTTGATCAATTCCTTGGCCATCAAACCACCGGCCACATCTTCATCGTAGCGCAGCAGGTCGAGGATGTGGTCTATCTTCTCTTTGTTGCTGAGCGAAGCAATAATTTCTTCCCGGATGTCGGCAGAGAGTTCGTTCAAAATATCTACTGCATCATCCGAGTCCATCACATCAATGAACGTGGCTATCTCCCGGGGGGAATAAACCTTGAGGAATCTTTTTAACGTATCCTCATCAAGGTTGCTGATGATTTCAGCGGCAGTTTCGGTATCCAGCAGCCCCAGCACATAGCGGGAGTCTGCCGAAGAAAACTCTTCCAGGGTTTCGGTAATATCGGCCGGATTTACCCCTTCTAAGGTTTGTTTAATGAAGGCGTCATCCCGATCATCTACAGCTTTTTGCAGTTGCCCGGCAAACTCTTTTGATAACTCAAATGTCAATTGCTCTTCCACAATGCTTCTATTTCAGCAGTTAACGATTCAAAATCAGCAACACTTAATTGTTCGGCCCGCAAACTGAGAAAGGGGTGCTCATTAATTTGCTCAGGCAAATTTAGGGGTTTTAAGGCGTTGCGCAAGGTCTTCCTGCGGTTTTGAAACCCCTGCTTTACTACCCTGAAGAATAATTTTTCATCACAACCCAGCCGCTGCGTTTGGTTGCGGGCAAGGCGGATTACTGCGGAGTTGACTTTTGGCGGTGGGTTAAACGCCCCCGGCTTAACGGTAAACAGGTACTCTATCTCATAAAAAGCCTGCAGCAGCACACTCAAGATACCGTAGGTTTTGTTACCGGGCGGGCTGGCAAGGCGATCGGCCACTTCTTTCTGGATCATGCAGACCATTTCGGGGATGTTGTCCCTGAATTCCAGCAGGCGAAAGAAAATTTGCGAAGAAATATTATAGGGCAGGTTGCCAATCAGGGCAAACTTGCTGCGAAATAGCTTATGCAGGTTGATGTTCAGGAAATCATCATGGATGATCCTGCCGCTGAGGCCGGGATATTTGTTTTTCAGCCAGGTAACAGACTCACTGTCGATATCAATTAACCAAAGGTTGTGCTCATTTTTTGCCAGCAATAATTCCGTTAGCACGCCCATACCGGGGCCAATCTCAAGAATGGCTTCATGCTGGCCGCCCAGGCTGGTCACTATTTTATGGGCTACGGTTTTGTCGTGCAAAAAATGTTGCCCCAGATGTTTTTTCGGCCTTACCCCGCCCATGGTCTTTAATTTTGGCGAAAGTTATAAAATATATTCAATTGATTAGATTTGCGGCCTGAATTAGTGTATAAATAAGTATGTTGAAAAAAGATAAACCGGTAATAGGCATCAGCATTGGCGATATCAATGGTATTGGCCCGGAGATCATCATCAAGGCCCTGGCCGATCAGCGGGTGTTGCGGCACCTGACACCCGTAATTTTTGGCTCATCCAAAACCATTTCCTATTACCGCAAATTGTTGAAAATAGATGATTTCCCTGTGTTTCACCTTAAAGAGGGGCAGGAGCCCAATGCCAAGCGGGTAAATATTATTGAGTGCTGGGAGGATGTGGTGGAAATCCACACAGGCAGCCCTGCCGAAGAAACCGGCCGCAAAGCCATTGTGGCATTAAATAAAGCCACCGATGCCCTGGCCAGCGGCTTTGTTGATGCGGTAGTAACGGCCCCGCTGAACAAGGCTACGGCCCAGGCAGACAATTTTCGCTTTCCCGGCCATACCGAATACCTTGGGGAGAAATTTGGCGGCAACCCGCTGATGTTTATGGTTTCTGATAACCTGCGTATTGCCGTGGCTACCGGTCATGTGCCGGTAAAGGAAGTGGCGGGCCTCATCACCAAAGAAAGCCTGACCAAAAAGATCAGCAGCATGAAAAAATCGCTGGTGCGGGATTTCGGCCTCAGCAAACCAAAAATTGCCGTGCTGGGCCTCAACCCCCATGCGGGCGAAGAGGGCCTTTTGGGCCAGGAAGAAGCGGAAATTATCTTGCCGGTTATTAAAGAATTTAAACATAAGGGCAACCTGGTATTTGGCCCTTTCCCTGCCGATGGCTTTTTTGGCAGTGGTAATTATAAAAAGTATGATGGTATTTTGGCTATGTACCACGATCAGGGGTTGATTCCGTTTAAAAGCCTGTCGTTTGGCAGTGGGGTTAATTTTACCGCCAACCTGCCGGTGGTCAGGACTTCGCCCGATCATGGTACCGGCTATGACCTGGCCGGCAAGGGCGTGGCTGCCGAGGGTTCGTTGCGCAGCGCCCTTTACCTTGCGGTGGATATCCTGAAGAACAGGGCGGAGGCGGGGGAGTAACCTTTTTTGGCCAGGGCCCGCAGGTTAGTATAATGGCTTGCCGGGTAATTATTTATCGGGTAAAATTGGCGTAAATATTGTAAAATCCTTATACCTTTGCGGACTTGTAGAAAAACGGGTAGTGGGAAAAGGAGTCTTTGATATCGATATCTTCAAGCTGGCGGACGGCAAGCACATTTTCGCGTTTGATTTCGATTCATCGTTCTTTGCTTTATTTGAGGAAAGTGTAGTAGCCAACGGCAATGGGCTTGTTCGTGTGGAACTGGACAAAACACCCGCCTTGATGACGCTGACTTTTCACCTTGATGGCGAAATTGAACTTATTTGCGACCGTAGTCTGGATACGTTTATGCTGCCCTTGCATGAGGTGAACGAAATTAGGGTTAAATATGGCGATCATTGGGAGGAGTTGAGTGACGACCTGTTGTTGATACCGGCTGATACCCAACGCCTGGATGTTGGCCAGTTGGTTTACGAATTTATCACCCTGGCTATTCCCATGAAAAAGCTACACCCACGTTTTGCCGGTGCAGAGGAGGAAGGCCTGGTCTTCACCTCCGCAGAAAACGAAGCCTCAGATACGGCTATTGACCCGAGATGGAATGAATTAAAAAAGCTTAAAAAATAATAATAATGGCACATCCTAAAAGAAAAATATCTAAACAACGCAGGGATAAGCGTAGAACCCATTACAAAGCCGTAGCGGCCACCTTTATGGAATGCTCTAATTGCGGGGCACCGGTGTTGCTGCACAGGGTATGTTCAGAATGTGGGTATTACAAAGGCAAACCGGCTATAGAGAAGGAACTGGCGGTATAGCAGCATGAGAATTGCTATTGATGCTATGGGCGGGGATTATGCCCCCATGCCCAATGTTGAAGGTGTTAAACTGGCCCTTGCTGAGCTCCCTGCCGATGCTACCCTGGTGATGGTAGGCGATAAAGAGGTGCTTGAAAAGGCCAGCGATGAAGCCGGCCTGGATGACCCCAGGGTGGAGGTTTATCATGCTCCCGATACCATTCCCATGGGCGTGCACCCCACCAAGGCCCTTACCCGCCACCCCGAAGCATCAATACCGGTGGGCTACCGGTTGCTGAAAAACAAAGAAATTGACGCCTTCAGCAGTTGCGGCAATACCGGGGCCATGCATGTGGGCGCCTTGTTTTCTATTAAAGCTATCGAAGGAATAATCCGTCCCGGACTGGCGGGGCTTATCCCCAAAGAAAAAGGCGGCTTTGGCATTATGATGGACGTAGGCGCCAATGCCGACTGCCGTCCGGATGTACTGGTGCAGTTTGCTGAGCTGGCCTCCATGTTCGCCAATTATGTGCTCAAAATAGATAATCCCAAAGTGGGCCTGGTCAACCTTGGCGAGGAAGAGCAAAAAGGTACCTTACTCACCCAGGCAGCTTATCAGTTGATGAAAATCAACCGTAAAATTAATTTTATCGGCAATCTGGAAGGCCGGGATATTTTTAATGATAAGGCCGATGTAATTGTGTGCGATGGCTTTACCGGTAATGTTTTGTTAAAATTTGCCGAGTCGATCTATGAAATGTTAAAACAGCGTAATTTTAGCGATCCGTTTTTTGATCAGATGGATTATAAACGTATAGGCGGCAGCCCGATCCTCGGCATCAATGGCAATGTAACCATCGGCCATGGGGTGTCGGATAAGTATGCCATTAAAAGCATGATCCTGCAATCGCATCAGATGGCGGTGTCGAAAATCAATGAGAAAATAAAAGAAAGCCTGATGGCTTAACCTGATATTATGAGTAAAATTCATGCAGCAATTACCGGGGTGGCAGGCTATATGCCTGATTATGTTCTTACCAACCAGGAGCTTTCTACCATGGTGGATACCAATGATGAATGGATTACCACCCGTACCGGGATTAAAGAAAGAAGAATCCTGAAAGGCGAAGGCAAAGGCACTTCCGATATGGCCTATAAGGCCGTAAATGAGTTGCTGGCCAAAACCAACACCCAGCCGGAGGAGGTTGACCTGATCATCTGTGCCACGGTTACCCCCGACCATGTGTTTCCGGCCACAGCCAACCTGATTGCCGCTAAAACGGGTTGTGTAAATGCTTTTAACTACGATATTGGCGCGGCCTGTTCAGGGTTTATTTATGCCCTTTCCAGCGGGGCTACCTTTATTGAAAGCGGCCGCTATAAAAAAGTTGTCGTGGTGGGAGCCGATAAGATGTCGTCAATTATTGATTATACCGACCGTACTACCTGTATAATTTTTGGTGACGGGGCCGGGGCGGTAATGCTCGAACCTACCGAAGAAGAGGTGGGGATTATCGATTTTATGCATAAAAGCGATGGCAACGGGGTAGAGTTTTTGCGCATGAAAGCCGGGGGCAGCAGCTACCCTGCTACCCACGATACCGTAGAAAACCGCGAACATTATGTTTTTCAGGATGGCAAAACCGTGTTTAAGTTTGCCGTAACCAATATGGCCGACTATGCGGCTAAAATCATGGAGCGCAATAACCTTACCGGTGATGATGTTGACTGGCTGGTCGCCCATCAGGCCAATAAACGTATTATTGATGCCACCAGTAACCGAATGGGTATCAATGATGAGAAAGTGATGATGAACATAGAGCGTTACGGCAATACCACTTCGGCCACCATACCCACCCTTTTGTGGGACTACGAAAGCCAGTTGAAAAAAGGGGACAACCTGGTGCTGGCAGCTTTCGGTGGGGGCTTTACCTGGGGGGCACTTTATGTTAAGTGGGCCTACGATCCTAAGTAGGAAGTTTTTATTTAACCATTTCAGTTGTAATTTTCCGCTCAAATTATGGCAACAACAGCAGATATCAAGAACGGTTTGTGCATTGAATTTAACAATGGTCTGTATATGATCACTGATTTTCAGCACGTTAAGCCCGGCAAAGGGCCGGCTTTTGTACGCACCAAGTTGAAAAATGTGGAAACGGGCAAGGTGATAGAAAATACGTTTACCTCGGGGCACAAGATAACCACGGCCCGGATTGAGCGCAGGCCGCATCAGTTTTTATATAAAGATGATTTGGGCTATCATTTTATGGATAGCAATACGTTTGAACAGGTGGCCTTACCGGAATCAATTATCACTTCGGCCGACTTGCTGAAAGACGGCCAGGAGGTAGAGGTGTTGTACCATGCCGAAACGGAAAAACCGCTCACCTGTGAACTGCCGCCTTTTGTGGAGTTACAGGTAACCTATACTGAGCCCGGGATAAAAGGCGATACCGCCACCAATGCCACCAAAACCGCCACCCTGGAAACCGGGGCCGAGATACAGGTGCCGTTGTTTATTAACCAGGATGAAATTATTAAAGTAGATACCAGGACACATAGTTATGGAGAACGCGTCAAATAAAAAAAAGATCGTAATGAAAACAAAAGAAATCAGGGATTTAATAGATTTTATTGCCGGTACCGGTCTGAATGAAGTGCATATTGAAACAGAAGAACTGAAATTATCGGTAAAAAGAGACCGCAAAATAACCCAGGTTATTGAGGCCGGGGCAGCCGTGGCGCCTGTGGCCGCCCCCGCTCCGCAGCCGGCAGCCGCCCCGGCACCAGCCGCCCCCGCAGCAACCGGCAAACCGGCCGATAGTGAGCCTGCCTCCGGGCTGGTGGAAATAAAATCACCGATGATTGGCACCTTTTACCGGTCGGCCAACCCCGAATCGGATGCTTTTGTAAATGTGGGCGACTCGGTAAGCGTAGGGCAAACGGTTTGTATTGTAGAGGCCATGAAACTGTTTAATGAAATTGAATCGGAAGTGAGTGGAAAAATAGTTAAAGTACTGGTGGAAAATGCCACCCCGGTAGAATACGACCAGCCGTTGTTCCTTGTTGATCCTTCTTAAAACTTAGCCGCTGTGTTTAATAAAATACTTATTGCCAACAGGGGGGAGATTGCCCTCCGCATTATCCGTACGTGTAAAGAGATGGGGATTAAGTCGGTGGCGGTTTATTCTACGGCCGACAAAGAAAGCCTGCATGTGAAATTTGCCGATGAGGCCATTTGTATTGGTGCGGCACCCAGTTCAGATTCCTACCTGAATATTCCCCGCATTCTGGCCGCAGCCGAAATCACCAATGCCGATGCTATTCATCCGGGCTATGGCTTTTTATCTGAAAATGCCGAGTTCTCGAAGATATGCGAAGAATATAAAATAAAATTCATTGGCGCTTCGGCCGATATGATTGAGCGTATGGGCGACAAGGCTACGGCCAAGGCAACCATGAAAAAAGCCGGGGTGCCGGTAATCCCGGGTTCCGATGGCCTGATTTCTTCGGTTGAGGAAGGCAAAAAGCTGGCGCAGGAGATTAAATACCCGGTTATTTTAAAGGCTACGGCCGGAGGCGGTGGCCGCGGCATGCGCATTGTTAACAACGAGGCCGAATTTCAGAAGGCCTGGGACGATGCCCGGCAGGAATCCGGGGCTGCTTTTGGCAATGATGCCTTGTACTTAGAAAAATACGTTGAAGAGCCCCGCCATATAGAGATCCAGATTGTGGGCGATAAGAAAGGCCGTGCCTGTCACTTGTCGGAACG
>JALSJF010000141.1 GCA_026989505.1 Cyclobacteriaceae bacterium | reverse complement strand
CTGATGAACTGCAAAATAGTGTAAAACAACATGTTATGCACAAAACATAGCATGAACCCAAGATTAAGCATGACCCAAATTTGAGGGTAAAATATTTTGCACTCATCAGGTCCTTAGACTCCGCTGAACCGGAGTCTAAGGACCTGATGTAATTAACTGACAAACAATCGTTTGGCGGTTAATTTACATCATTATTCATGATTTTCATGAATAATCCGGGTTAAGCCGTATGGCTCGTTCATTATTACAGCATTTGCTGTTAACCCTGATGCACTTATTCCCGCAGGTCGTGAATAATCCGGGTTAAGGGAAATTATCCCCTCCGGGCCGCTGTAGTCCGCAGGGGCGGTTTGGCGTGAAAAATTACCCCTGTGAGGCAACTTAACTGAAGGGAGGCTGCTGGGAGGTCAGGTGCAGGAAATATCAGGCTCCCGGTTGGGATAAGACATAAAAAAGCCCGAAGGAGAATAAATCACCTTCGGGCCACTGTAGTCCGTAGGGGAATCGAACCCCTGTTACCAGGATGAAAACCTGGCGTCCTAACCCCTAGACGAACGGACCCTGTTACAAAAAAGGATTTTCAGCCTGTTGCTGAAAATCGTGCTGCAAATATAGCGGTTGGATTTATTTTGCCAAACCGTGCGTATTAATTTTTACGTTATTCTGCCAAAAATTGTTCGGAGCCCCTATATTCAGTACGCCAATCATTGATTTTGGCACACAGTAACACTATTTTTGAGGCAAAATTTTAAACCCTTTAATCATGACAAAAGTAGCAATAAACGGATTCGGCAGAATTGGCCGTTTAACCTTTAAAACACTCTTAAATAAACCCGGTATTGAGGTCGTTGCCATCAACGACCTTACCGATACCAAAACCCTGGCCCACTTACTCAAGTACGACTCGGTACACGGCAAATTCCCCGGTACGGTGGCGGCTACCAGCAACGGCATTGTGGTGAATGGTACGGAAATCAGGATTTATGCCGAACGGGAGCCGGCAAAATTACCCTGGGGTGAGTTGGGCGTTGACATTGTGCTGGAATCTACCGGCCGTTTTGTTGATCCCGAAGGTGCCGGAGGCCATCTGCAGGCCGGGGCCAAAAAGGTAGTGATCTCCGCCCCGGCCAAAGGCGATATCCCTACCGTAGTATTAGGCGTAAATGATGAAATTTTAACCGGCAGCGAACAAATCCTCTCCAATGCCTCGTGTACCACCAACTGCCTGGCGCCCATGGCCAAGGTGCTTGACGATAATTTTGGTGTTGAAAAAGGTTACATTACCACCATTCATGCCTATACGGCCGACCAGAACCTGCAAGACGCCCCGCATAAGGACCTGCGCAGGGCCCGGGCGGCTGCCTATTCCATTGTGCCTACCTCTACCGGGGCCGCCAAAGCCGTAGGCCTGGTACTACCGCACCTGCAGGGCAAACTCGATGGCTGTGCCATGCGCGTGCCTATTCCTGACGGTTCATTGACCGACTTAACGGTTATCTTAAAAAACCCGGCCACGGTTGAAGAAATCAAAGCCGCCATGAAAAAAGCAGCCGAAGGCCCGATGAAAGGGATACTGGAATACACCGAAGACCCGATTGTATCGATTGATATTGTGGGCAATCCGCACTCCTGCATTTTTGATGCCGGCATGACCTCGGCCAACGGCACCCTGGTGAAGGTGGTCGGCTGGTATGACAACGAAGCCGGTTACTCTAACCGTGCGGCTGATTTGATTGAAAAAATAAGCTAAGCAAAGTGTTTACTGGTCATAAAAAACGGGTTGTTGTTAAAGCAACCCGTTTTTTATTTCAGGGATGTGTACTGGCCTACAAGGTTTGTAACTGGGCATCGGTGGCCTCTATATTATGAAACACCTTTTGCACATCATCGTCATCTTCCAAGGCTTCAATGGTTTTCATCACCTTTTGAAACTCCTCATCGGAAAGGCTTTTGTAAATAGTGGGGATACGCTCCAGTTCAGCGCTATCGGCCTCCAGGCCTAACGCCTCCAGCTTCTTTTGCATATTGCCAAAGTCTTCCATAGCACAGGTAATGGTCATCCGGCCATCATCTACCTCCACATCTTCTGCCCCGCCATCAATCAGCTCCAGGGTTAGTTCGTCTTCGTCCCTGCCCTCCGGTACGGCCAGGCTAAACACCCCCTTACGCGCGAAAATAAACTCCAGTGAGCCGTTGGTGCCCAAAGCGCCACCGTGTTTGGTGAAAATAGACCGCACCGAGGCTACCGTCCTGTTTATATTATCGGTAGTGCACTCCACAAAAACGGCCACCCCGTGCGGGGCATAGCCTTCGTAGGTTACCTCCTGGTAGTCAGCCGCCTCGCCCCCGGCCACCTTCTTTATGGCCCGCTCAATGGTGTCTTTGGGCATATTCTTACCTTTGGCATTTTGCACAGCCAGCCGCAACCTGGGGTTCATTTCCGGATCGGGGCCACCCTCACGGGCCGCCACGGTAATTTCCTTGATTAGTTTGGTGAATATTTTTCCCCGCTTTTTGTCCAGGGCACCTTTCTTATGCTTAATGGTACTCCATTTACTGTGGCCACTCATACTATCCTGCTTAAATGCTTATCTTGTTTCAGATGCCAAAAATATCAATCATTTGGCGTAATTGTCAAACTTATCGGCCCTGTTCTTATACCAGACATTCAGGATCACCCCCAGAATAATAATCATAATCCCCAACCCCGACTTAAAATCATAGGTTTCATCAAACAAAAAGTAGCCGAAACCAAGGGCAAAAACGATGCCGATATATTGAATCGGGGCAATCTTTGACAATACATCCGACTGGTAGGCTTTGGTCATAAAATACTGGGCAAACTGGGTAGCCACTCCGATAGCCAGCAAGATCAGCAGTTCGGTACTATTGGGGGTACGCCAATGGCCGGTGAGCAGGATAAGGCCGGTTACGGGAATGGTAATCAGGGGGAAGTAGAAAATTATCACCAGGGGGTGATCGCTGGTTTTAAGCTTACGGATACTATTATAGGCCATACCGGCCGCCATGGCCCCGGCCACACCGAGGACTACCTGGCCGGGGGTAACCCGTGGGTCAAACCCCTGAATGGCCACCACCCCGGCAAAAGCCATGGCGAAAAATAACCACTGCAGGGGTTTTACCTTTTCTTTGGCAATAAATACCCCCAGCAAGGAAGTAAACACCGGTGACATATACTGAATGGCAATGGCCGAGCCGAGGGGCATCATCTTAATAGTAGCAAAAAAGAACAGCAACCCGGTTGAGCCGGCAATCCCCCGGATAATCAGCCATTTTTTATTATTACCCCAAACACTAACCCTTTTCTGGCGCAAAATGGCATAGCTCATCACCAACGACACCACCGAGCGAAAAAAGACGATTTCAACAGCGCCAATGCGGGGGATATACTTTACCAGCACATTCATCAAAGCAAAAAAAACGGTGGCCAGCACCATATAAAAAATCCCCCGGTTACCCTTCATTATAGTATTTTACCGTCCTCTATGGTCAGTTTGCGGTCGGCCATATCTGCCAGCACGGGATTATGGGTAACTATGACAAAACTCAGGTTCAGCCGTTCACGCAAATCGAAAAACAGCCGGTGCAGTTCCTCGGCACTGTGGGAATCGAGATTGCCACTGGGCTCATCGGCAAACACAATCTGCGGGCTGTTAACCAGGGCCCTGGCCACGGCCGTACGCTGTTGCTCCCCCCCCGAAAGCTGGGACGGCTTGTGGTGCATGCGTTCGCCCAGGCCCAGGATAGCGAGCAACTCTTTGGCGCGGGCTTCCACTTCTGCCTGCTTTCTGCGACCAATATAGCCGGGGATGCAGACATTCTCGAAAGCGGTAAATTCGGGCAGCAGATTGTGGAACTGAAACACAAAACCAATCTGACTGTTGCGAAAAGCGGCTAACTGGCTGCGGTTAAGGCTACTGACCACGTGTTCGTCAATAATTATTTTTCCTTCGTCAGGGCGATCGAGACTGCCTAAAATGTGCAACAAGGTACTTTTACCGGCCCCGGAAGCCCCCACCACCGAGACAATCTCCCCCCGGCCGACTACCAGGTCAATCCCCTTGAGTACTTCAATATCGCCATAGGCCTTGTGAATATTACCGGCTTGTAAAATGGGGCTTGATGACATAATGCCAAACATAAGAAATTGTGGCCGGTAATGCGGGCAAATCAGCCTCAAAAATTATGGGCGGCCCGCCACTGGCCGGAAAATTTGCCCACCTTAAATTTGCCTCCGGCTTGAAATATCAAGCCAAACTAAGTACCTTCGCACAACCTTTTACAGGCTAAAATTATTGACATCAGACCCATTCGATTATGAATATCCATGAATATCAGGCTAAAGACATTCTCGCCAGTTACGGTGTAAGAATCCAGCGGGGCATTGTTGCCGACTCGAAAGAAAAAGCGGTGAAAGCAGCCAAAGAGCTAAACAAAGAAACCGGCACCAGTTGGTATGTGATAAAAGCGCAGATCCATGCCGGTGGCCGTGGCAAAGGCGGAGGGGTAAAGCTGGCCAAAAGTATTGATGAGGTCGCTACCCTGGCTGACCAAATCCTGGGCATGCAACTGGTAACCCACCAAACCGGGCCGGAAGGCAAGCGGGTGAACAAAGTGCTTATTGCCGAAGATGTTTACTACCCGGGCGCTAGTGAGCCAAAAGAGTTTTACCTGAGTATTCTGCTTGACCGGGCCAAAGGTTGCAATGTGATTATGGCCTCTACCGAAGGCGGCATGGACATTGAAACGGTGGCCGCCAACACCCCGGAAAAAATCATCAAAGAATGGATCGACCCGCGGGTGGGGTTGCAAGCGTTTCAGGCCCGCAAGGTAGCTTTTGCTTTGGGGTTAAGCGGCACTGCTTTTAAAGAAATGGTGAAATTTATTTTCAACCTGTATAAAGCCTATGAGTCCACCGATTCATCTTTATTTGAAATTAACCCCGTATTGAAAACTTCGGACGATAAAATTCTGGCCGTTGATGCCAAGGTAAACCTTGATGACAACGCTTTGTTCCGGCACCGTGACCTGATGGAATTACGCGACTTGTCGGAAGAAGACCCCTTAGAGGTTGAAGCCGGGGAAAACGACCTGAACTATGTGCGGCTGGACGGCAATGTAGGTTGTATGGTAAACGGTGCCGGGCTGGCCATGGCTACAATGGACATTATTAAGCTCTCAGGGGGTGAGCCGGCCAATTTTCTTGATGTTGGTGGTACGGCCAATGCCGAAACTGTTGAGGCCGGGTTCAGGATAATCCTGAAAGAAGAAAATGTCAAGGCCATCCTGATCAACATTTTTGGCGGCATTGTGCGTTGCGACCGGGTAGCCCAGGGGGTAGTTGATGCCTACAAAAATGTGGGCAATATCGATATCCCGATTATTGTCAGGTTACAGGGTACCAATGCCGAAGAAGGGGCAAAAATCATTGAGGAATCGGGGCTGAAAGTAACTTCGGCCGTAGTGCTGAAAGATGCAGCCGAGAAGGTAAGGGAAGCCGTAGCCTAAATGTTGAAAAAAAATGCCAGGGTATTTTATCTTTGCAGCTATGCACCCGTGCCTGCAAGGGAGTGCCGGTGAAACAAAATCTACCAAAGCAAATATTCCTTATGAACTAATTTTTTACGAAGTTTGCGCCACACGCTCAGTAGCCGTTGCTAAAGAAAAATATTTTAAATCTGGCGTGGGAAGAGAGTATATAAAAGCAAATATTATTAATGCACCCGTAGTTCAACTGGATAGAATATCGGATTTCGGCTCCGAGGGTTGAGGGTTCGAATCCTTCCGGGTGCACACCAAAGCCGGTCACATCTGTGGCTGGCTTTTTTTATGGGTGCTACCGGTGACAGCCTTCTAAAGCCTGGCCCTGGCCATACTATTGCTCCCGTTAAGCGGGTACCCAACTACTTTTACCGACATATTTTCTACATCCGTCCAGGTAAAAATGAGTACATCCTGCCAAAGGGCCATCCGGGGAAAGCCGGTACCCCGCCCGGCACTCATTGTGGCTATTATCTGTACATCCTGCAGATTACCCGAAAAATCATAGGTTTTTACTATCAGACGGGCTTTCTTGTCCACATTTTTTAGATACGAAACGTAAACCCTGGCGGTATCCATTTGTACATCTACCCGTCCAAGGGGGCTGTCTTCTTCAACAAATATGGCCGCACCAAAGGTGCTTCCCTGATCGGTAGAAATTTTCAGTTTAACTTTATTCTCATGGTCGGCCCCGGTAAACCAGGCTACCGCCAGGTTGTTGCCCACGGCTACTGCCCGCGGGCCGTTTACCGGACAACCGGCAATATGCCAGTTGTCCTCGTTAAACGACTGCGTGGTTTGCCACCGGCCACCGGCCATGCTGGCAAAGTAAATATCCCTGATCTCTTCCGGACTGCGGTCACGGTAAAACGCCCAGGGGATACCGTCAACCAGGGCCATGGTTGTTTGGCAGCAGGTACAGGTATTGTCATCAATCAGCATTTCCTCACCCAGGGAGCCATCGCCCTTCACATACGTGGCCCTCAAGGTAAAGTTACCCGTCATGCCATGGGTATTACGGCCATCAAGCCAGCTTACATAAAAGCCATCTTTATACGGCACAGCCGACACAAACCCATGCTCAGTGGCCGTGGTGTCCCGGTGCAGCTTCTGCGGTTTGGCCCAGGTGGCACCAAAGTCCTGGGAAACCGTGTACATAATATCATAGGCCAGGTGGTCCCGGGAGGTCTTTCTAAGATAGTAAGCAAACAATTTATCGCCATTGGCGGTAATGGCCGGAAAATCAGCCCAGTTAACAAACCAATCGTAGCCTTTGGCAATGGTTTTGGCGGCTGACCAGCCCCGGTTATAAACAGCCATACGCAACAAGATGTCGCCATCCTGCGGTTCCATCCAGGATAAAACCACCCCCTTGCCGGTAGCTATGAGGGCGGGCTCTTCCGAGCCTTTGGCCACGGGGGGCTCGGTTAGGGGAGTGCCGGTATTGCCGCATGCGGCCAGCCAAACCAACGTGATAAAATATAGGGTAAATCTCATTGTCCTGCTAATTTGCGTAAATTCTCCAACTCCGTTGCGCTTGCCCAGTCCCTGGCGCCCACTTCATTGTACACGATCTCCCCCTGCTTGTTGATTACAAAAGTTGTTGGCAGGGCGGCAATATCAAGGTCGAAAACGGAGGTTTTTGAGTGAACAAACTTGAACGAGTAATCGACCTTGGCCACAAACTTTTTTATTTTCTCAATATCCTCATCCGATGCTGCCAGAAACACAAAACCTTCTTCGGAAAGTATTTTGGCCGCTTTATCAATATCAGGCATCTCGGCCAGGCAGGGGCGGCACCAGGTTGCCCAGTAATTCAGAAATACGGTCTTGCCTTTGAAGTCAGCCAGGGAAATAACATTGCCCGCCAAATCAACCAATTCAATCCGGTCAACCAGCTTTGCCGGCAGTTTTTCCTCCGCAGTCTCCTTTTCAGTGGCAGTAGATTTAGTACTATTTTGGCACGCTATCAGGCCGGCCAAAGCCAGGGTTGTTGTTAACAGTATTTTTTTCATCGTAACCCAAAGAAAAGAAATTTTCATCAAAGCCGCCATCATTTTTGCGGAGCGGCAGGGTCGTTACCTTTTAGATGCACCGTAGAATCTGCCTCCAGCACGGCAAACGTATTGTCTTTATACGCCAAAATATACAACCCCAGGTTGTGGTGGCCAAAGCTATCCATGGTGGCTAAAGGCTTGTTAAGCAACTGGCACAGTAAAATACGCATGGCACGCCCGTGCATACACACCAACACAGTTTCTTCCGGAGCTGCCACAATGCCCTCGATCACCGGCTTTTGGCGGGCAGCCACATCTTCAGGGCTTTCGCCCCCGGCAATCCGCATGGCTGTATTGCCGTTATTCCACGCTGCTACCAATTCCCGGAAATAAGCATTACGCTCCGGGGAGGCCTTTGCCCCTTCATGCTCACCCCAACTTATCTCATCTAAGCCGGTATGCACTTCATAGGGAATACCGGCCGCGACAAAACCGGCAACCGATTCATAGGTGCGTTTTAATGACGAAATATAAATTTTATCAAAAGGCACATTCTGGTAAGCCCGGTAAAACATTTCAGCTTGTTGCCGGCCGGTAGCATTCAGCGAGGCATCAATGCCACGCCCCTGCACAATGCCCAACTCGTTAAAGCGGGTCTGCCCGTGACGGATGAGGTAAATTTTTTTGAGAGGCAATTTCTAAATACTTTTGAGTTCAAAACGCCAAAGGTATATTTTTATAAGCTAACTATTTTGATTAACACCAATATTACACTCGCACAGATAAACGACATGGGCAAAGGTACCATGGGCGAACTGCTGGGGATTGAGTTCACCCAAATTGAAAAAGACAAACTGGTAGCCACCATGCCGGTTGACCACCGTACCGTACAGCCCTACGGCATCCTGCACGGGGGTGCCTCAGTAGCCCTGGCCGAGACCCTGGGCTCGGTAGCCGCTCATTTAAGTGTTGACAGCACAAAATATTTAACCGTGGGGCTGGAAATCAATGCCAATCATATCCGCAGCGTGCGCAACGGCAAGGTTACCGGCACGGCTACTCCGGTACATGTAGGCCGCAGCACCCATGTTTGGGCGATAAACATTGTTAACGAGGATGGTAAACTGGTATGCACCAGCCGGATAACCATGGCCATCATTGCTAAAAAAGATAATGCCGGAGGGTAAGACCAAATCCATCACCGATAAATTAAATAGCCTGGGCCAGGTGCAGGTAATCGATTCCCTGGCTGCCTGGGCCAGCCGGTATAAATTACCGTTTGCCGTTTATCGTTTGCCCGGCCAGAAACATTACTGCTTCCTGGCCGGAACCACCGCCAGAACTATTGCCGAAGACGGGTTGGCCGAAGCAGGGGCAGGCTTTTTGTTCAGCCCCTATGCAGGCGAGCATTATTTTATTGACCAGGGTGTGTTTTATTCTGCCGCAGAGAACCGCCTGACGATCAGCCCAAACTGGCCGCAGCATATCCCTACCGATAGCCTTAACGAAGATAACGGGCGCTGGCAACCCTATACTAGCGGCAACAGTATCACCGAAACCACAGCCGCAGAATATATTGACTACGTAAACAAATGTATTGCCGAAATCCGCCAGTCGGAATTGATTAAGGCCGTACCTTCACGCACTAAGCTGATTAGCTTACCAGCAGGGCAAAGCCTGAGCCGGCTGTTTCATAAACTTTGCCAGGAGTATGCCAATGCATTTGTGTCGATTTTATCAGTACCCGAATTTGGCACCTGGATGGGGGCCACTCCCGAATCGTTGATAGAAGTGGACAGCAAGGGGATTTTTAAAACTATGTCGCTGGCGGGTACCCAACCTTATACCAGTAGCCAGCCGCTACACACCCTGCCGTGGACGCAAAAGGAAATTGAAGAGCAGGCTATGGTCAGCCGCTATATCATCAACCGGTTTAAAGAGATACGCCTGCGGGAGTTTGAAGAAGTGGGCCCGCGTACGGTAAGTGCCGGCAACCTGGCACATTTATGCTCCACGTTTACCGTTGACACCAAAGCCACCAATTTCCCCGACCTGGGGCCGGTAATGCTGAAATTGCTGCACCCCACTTCGGCCGTGTGTGGTATGCCCAAGCCACAGGCCCAGGCCCTTTTGTCGGGGTTGGAAAAACACCAACGTAAATTATATTCGGGCTATCTGGGGCCGGTAAATATGGCGGCAGGAAGCTATATTTATGTAAATTTACGTTGCATGGAAGTTCTGCAAGACAAAGCCGTTTTATATGCCGGTGCCGGGGTAACGGCCTATTCGGTGGCAGCAGACGAGTGGCAGGAAACAGAGCTTAAATGCAATACCTTATTAAATGTAATCCGCCAATAGCTTGGACTACCAGCCCATTTTAAATATTGCCGAAATATGCGCTGCCCATAATGTAGTTGATGCCATCTTGTCCCCGGGCTCACGCAATGCCCCCCTGACCTACGCTTTTACCCGGCACCCGCAGATCAAAGCATACACCATCAGCGATGAACGGTCGGCAGGGTTTATTGCCCTGGGTATGGCCCAGCGATCGGGGCAACCCGTAGCCCTGGCCTGTACCTCCGGTAGCGCAGCCGCTAATTATGGCCCGGCCGTGGCTGAAGCGTATTTTCAACACCTGCCCCTGATTATTTTTACGGCCGACCGGCCCCCGGAGTGGATTGACCAGCAAGACGGGCAAACCATCCACCAGGCCAACCTCTATGGCAGCCACGTTAAGCAATCCTGGCAATGCCCGGTAGATTTAACCCACCCCGATGCCGTCTGGCATTTCGAACGACTGGTCAATGAGGCCCTGATTATGGCCACTGACGGCATGCCGGGGCCGGTACACATCAATATTCCTTTCCGGGAGCCGTTTTATCCTGACAAAAAAGCAAAAAGCCGGCAAAGAGCCCCTAAAGTTATCAGCAAAGCAAGGTATAAAAAATCGCTGCCCGAATTTGACTGGGTAAAACTGGTGGACGACTGGCGCAAGCATAAAAGGAAACTAATCCTGGGCGGGCAAATGTTGCATACCGGGGCCGGGCTGGAGGCCATCGGAGAATTTACCGCGGCCAAAAACATTCCGCTTGTGGGCGATGTGCTGTCAAATATGCACGGCCTGACCAATACCATCAGCCTGGCCGACACGTTTATTGGCAGCCAACCGGCCAAAACAAAAAAAGCGCTGCAGCCCGACCTGCTGATTACATTTGGTAAGTCCATCATTGCCAAAAACCTGAAACTTTACCTGCGGCAGTACCGGCCAAAAGCACATTGGCACATCCAGGAGGAAGGTTATGTGCCCGACACCTTCCAGTCGCTAACCAGGATTGTGCCGGTGGGTATCACCGAACTGATTAACAGCATCGACAGTATCGCAGCCAGAGGGCCATTGCCTTATTATAACGCCTGGAAGGGGCTGCAACAACAAACCAAGAAGTTTGTCAATGCCTTTAACGCTGATAACAAATACCATGAATTCAGCGCGTTGCATGCCATTTTCGACAATTTACCTATTTCCTGCGATATCCATCTGGCCAACAGCATGCCGGTGCGCTGGGCCAATATGTATGGTTTTGACCACACGCGGCAACAGGTAGAAATATTTTGTAACCGGGGTACCAGTGGTATTGACGGCAGTACCAGCACAGCCCTGGGCTCGGCCCTGAAATCCGATAAAACCACCCTGCTGGTAACCGGTGATATGGCCTTTTTTTATGATCGCAATGCCTTCTGGAACAAATATTTACCCGATAACCTGCGGATAATCGTGCTGAATAATCATGGCGGTGGTATTTTTGATATTATTGATGGCCCGTCAGGGCAGCCGGAGCATAAAGAATACTTTCTAACCGACCAGCCCCTCTCGGCCAGGGCGGTTGCCGATGAATTTGGTATGAAATATTATCATTGCCAATCGGTAGCAGGGCTGGCCAAAGGGTTAGACCGGTTTTGGGTGCGTGACGGGCACGCCAAAATCCTGGAGATTGAAACGGATATAGCAACAAACACCAAAATAATTAAGAAGTTTAAACAAGAAATAAAAAAGTTATGGAATTGAAGTACGACTGGCAACCCATTAAACCATTCGAAGAAATCCTTTTTCACCAGTTTGAGGGCATTGCCCGCATCAGTATCAACCGGCCGCATGTGCATAACGCCTTTACCCCGAAAACCGTAGAAGAAATGATTGCGGCAATGAACTACTGCCGCGACAGTGAAGACATCCGGGTGATTGTGTTTACCGGTGAAGGCGGCAAAGCCTTTTGCAGCGGTGGCGACCAAAGCGTGCGCGGCCACGGGGGCTATGTGGGCCAGGATGCCGTACCCCGGCTGAATGTACTCGATTTACAAAAGCAAATACGTTCTATCCCCAAGCCGGTGATTGCGGCCGTAGCCGGCTGGGCCATTGGCGGGGGCCATGTGCTGCATGTGGTTTGTGACCTGACCATAGCGGCTGAAAATGCCCGTTTTGGCCAAACCGGCCCCAAGGTAGGAAGTTTCGATGGCGGCTTTGGCGCTTCTTACCTGGCCCGCATTGTGGGGCAGAAAAAAGCCCGTGAGATATGGTACCTGTGCGACCAGTACGATGCCCATGAAGCAGATAAAATGGGGCTGGTAAACAAAGTGGTGCCCCTGGACAAGCTGGAGGAAACCTATGTGGCCTGGGCCCGCAAGATTATCAGCCGCAGCCCGTTGGCCATCAGGATGCTGAAAAGTTCCTTCAATGCCGAACTCGATGGCCAGGCCGGCATCCAGGAACTGGCCGGCAATGCCACGCTGTTGTACTACCTCTCTGACGAGGCCAAAGAAGGTAAAAATGCTTTCCTCGAAAAGCGCGACCCGGACTGGGATAAGTTCCCTAAATTTCCGTAACAAACCTTGTCTATGGCATCCCTCACGCTGAACGGTTATGGTTTCTCCTATGCAGAAATTAAAGAGGGTAATCTTCTTGGAAAGACCTCATTTGAGCAGGCCACCCTTGGTTTCTGCCGCCAATGGTTAGCCGGACAAGCCACTTTCCGCCTCAAAACCTCAGGCTCTACCGGCACGCCCAAGGTAATTACCGTAAGCCGGGAACAAATGCAGCATAGTGCCCGGCAAACCATTCGTTATTTCAACCTATCGCCTACAGATACGGTTTTGGTATGCCTCAACACGGCCTACATTGCCGGTCTTATGATGCTGGTGAGGGCCTTTGAGTGCGGGGCCAATATTGTAGCTGTTGACCCCGACAGCAACCCGTTGGTGAAGGTTACCGGAAAAATTGATTTTATGGCCGTGGTGCCCCTGCAATTAGCAGCAATACTTGCCAACCCCGATACCAAAAACAGGTTAGAACAGTGCCGGGCAGTAATTGTGGGCGGGGCCCCGGTAACCGTTGCCCTGGAAGAACAGGTAAAAACTTCCCGGGCCAAGATATACGCTACCTTCGGCATGACCGAAACCCTTACCCATTTTGCCCTGCGACAGCTCAATCCGGTGTATGAAGAAGCCTTCACCGCCCTGGAAGAGGTAGCCATTGGCCAGGACGGGCGGGGTTGTCTGACCGTTGCAAGCCCGGTTACCCAACACCAAGTGCTGGCCACCAACGATTTAATTGAACTCCGGGGGCAGAATAGGTTTAAATGGCTGGGCAGAATTGATAACATAATCAACACGGGCGGTATTAAGCTGTCAACCGAAATGCTGGAACGGAAAATTGCACAGGCCTTTTATGACCTGGGGCTTGATAACCACTTTTTTATCGGGGCCAAAGCCGATGATACCCTGGGCGAAAAGGTAATCCTGCTGATAGAAGCCGAAACGGCCATTGCAGCTATTGAAAACCTAAACTGGTCGCATTATTTAGACAAATATGAAAAGCCGGGGGAGATCATCTACCGCAAGCGCTTTGTGGAAACACCAACCGGAAAAATCAACCGGGTGGCCACTCTGGCAGAGGTTTGTCCTTAAATCGTCATTGAAAAAATACGCGTAGCCGGTTTGTTCCCGATCAGCCGCAGATCGAAGGCCATGCAAATATTGCGCACGAACATACGGCCTTCGGGTTTTACCCGGAGTTAGCACGGGTTCGGCAAGATAATGGTTCCTGAAAGGCATAATTCAAAAGGCTCAGGGCTCAATTCCTAAAATCAATAAGGGAACGGGTGGGCTGTTTCGTCCCTGCCGCATTACATTGTAAACTTCTCCCTCATAATACGCTACCCCTGAAGACATTTCGGCTTGCATCTTCTTAGTCGGCAATATTTCAATACCAAGGTTAATTATACCCCCGGAATAGAACAGCATGTGCTTCACAAATAAATCATACGCCACAAAAGCATACTTGCCAAACTGAACTTCAACAGCAATTTTATCTTTTACAAAGTCTGTTTGGTTGTAACTATAAATTGGCTCTTTCTCTCCATTTTCAATCAGAAACCCTTTCTGTTCTTTTGCTGGCAAAAGAACACTCTTCTCCATTAATTCCCTGTTCAATGTGATGTAATAATTATACCGGCTTTCCGCCCATTTGGCTTTTTTGAACTCTTTGGAAAATTCATTATTCAGGTCAATCGGACTAAAGAGGTAGTTTCCTTTTTTTCGTTTTTCCTTGCTGACTTTTATCTTAAACTTATTCGCATCAATTCCGGCAATTACTTCCTTGATCTCTTTATAGAGTTTGTTATGGTGAACAATTAAATATTCTTCCCCGTTAAGGTGGGAGTATTTATGGGATATTCTCATTAGTTCTTCCCGTTTTCACCAAACAAGGGGCCTTCTTGCCATTCATCAGGAATTTTAGCGATTTTATCGGTTGCTTTTGGGGTATGGATTGGTTTGTTAATTGGCCTTAACTTAAGCCTTCCTTCTTTTAAATCTTTAACCCTTTGCTCTGCTATATCCAAATAGCGTTTTTCTTTTTCAATACCTATTGCATTGCGGTTGTTTTTAATTGATGCAAGCATCGTTGACCCAACCCCTGCATAAGGGTCAAGCACCCAACTCCCTTCGTTGGTTAACGCCAGGATACATCGTTCTACGAGTTCAACAGGATATTGGCATGGGTGCTCTGTTTTTTCAGGGTGGTTCGACTTAACATTTGGAATATCCCACAATTCTTTTTCCCAATCATGAATAACAATTTCCCAAATGTCGGCCGGGTTCTTACCTTTTGGGTTACCGGAAAGTTCCCCCTTTCTTGGCCCTTTAAAGTGCCTTTTACCGGGGTACTTTGCAGGAACCCTCACATCATCAAGGTTGAAAATATAATCATTTGTTTTGGTGAACCATAGGATAGTTTCATATCGACCAGAAAAACGATTGGAGGCATGGAGGCCATGGCCGAAGTGCCAAATTATTCTATTCCGTAGCTTTAAACCATGCTTTTTGAAAATCTGATAGTAAAAAATATCGAGAGGGAATACTTCTCCTTTATCTACATAATTCCCTACCTGCCAACAGATACTACCCTGGTCCGAAGTTACCCTGATTAGTTCTTCAATTACATCTTCCTGCTGTTCTAAGTACTTTTCTATAGATTGTTTGGTTTCGTACTCTTTACCAACATTATAGGGCGGGGAGGTTATTACGAGGTCAAATTTTTGGTCCTCAAATGTTTTCAACAGCCTGAAAGTATCGCCCAAGATCATCTGGTCTTTCGCAGGAAAAAGTTGTGCGATTATTTCTGCAATGGGCTCTTCCGCTTTCATTTTTCGTCTTCCGTTTAACACTCAAATTTACTTTTTGTGCTTCGTAAGTCATAGTTATTTACCTAAAAGTTAGCCAAATCACATTCCCTCACCTCTATACTATTTTCCCCAGGATCAAAGAATTACTTCAGCAAACAGTTACCAGGGTGGGCCAGTCATTATTTAGTCGCATCCCTCAATCGTCATCAAATCGTCATTGAAAAAATACGCGTAGCCGGTTTGTTCCCGATCAGCCGCAGATCGAAGGCCATGCAAATATTGCGCACAAACATACGGCCTTCGGGTTTTACCTGTAAATAGGTATCCCCTATTTCAATCAGGTTGTCCTTTTCAATCTCAGCCAGCCGCTGGATAACCTCCCCTATTTCTGCAAAGTACATATCCGGAGAC
Organism: Cyclobacteriaceae bacterium; assembly: GCA_026989505.1. Lineage (GTDB taxonomy): Bacteria > Bacteroidota > Bacteroidia > Cytophagales > Cyclobacteriaceae > S012-113. Next base: position 1,625 of record JALSJF010000141.1, on the reverse strand, counting down.
TCCCAGGAGGTGTACATGTGGCACATGATATTGAGGATATGCTGACGGATAACCAAATCGGTTTGGGTTAACAGGTGCCCTTTAAAAACAGGCAACTCCCCGGCCTCAACCCTGCGGGTGTAATCTTCTATTTTCTTCTCGTTCTGGGCAAAGGCATACCACGAATCGCTGATGGAAGAAGCGCCAAGGCTGATCATGAGCTTGGTTTTTTCGGCCGTGTAGCCCATAAAGTTGCGGTGCAGTGTTCCCTTTTCAATAGCCTGGTACAACGAGTCACCGGGCAGGGCAAAATGATCCATGCCAATTTCTTCATAACCGTTATCGAAGAATAATTGCTTGCCCAGTTCATACAAATAACGTTTTTCACTGTCTTTGGGCAGGTCGTTTTCATCAAACCCCCGTTGGCCCACTCCCTTTATCCAGGGTACATGGGCGTAGCTGTAATAGGCAATACGGTCGGGCTGCAAGCGAATGGTTTTTTCAATAGTGCCGCGGATACTTGCCTCGGTTTGAAAAGGCAGCCCAAATACCAGGTCATGGCTGACCGAGTCGTAGCCAATCCTGCGGGAGGCGTTGGTTACTTTCTCAACCACTTCAAAGGGCTGGATACGGTGTACCGCTTTCTGCACTACGGGGTCGTAATCCTGAATACCAAAGCTATTGCGCCTGAACCCCAGGTCATATAAGGTTTGCAAATGGGCTTCGGTGGTGTTGTTGGGGTGCCCTTCAAAACTGAAAGAATAGTCCCCGGCTTTTTCTGCCGTAGCAAACAGGCCTTCAATAAGCCGGGTTAGCTGCCCGGGAGCAAAGAAAGTAGGCGTACCCCCCCCAAGGTGGATTTCCTTAATACGCGGTTTTTCGGCAAATAAGTCGCAGTACATCTGCCATTCCTTCAGCACGGTGGTGATATACGGTTCTTCTACTTCGTGGCGTTTGGTAATATGCTTATGGCAGGCGCAGAATGTGCATAAGCTCTCGCAATAAGGCAGGTGAATGTAGATACTAATGCCTTCCTCGCGGTTACTTTCGGCAAAGGCCCGCTTTACGGAGGCCAGCCAATCACCAGGGGCAATACCCTGCTCATCCCAGAAGGGCACCGTGGGGTAGCTGGTGTACCTTGGCCCCGGTATATTGTATTTCTGAATTAAATCGCTCCTCATGCCTGACGGGTATAGGTATGGACAAACTTAGCCAATTGCCTGACATTTTCTACCGGGGTACCGGGCAAAATGCCATGTCCCAGGTTAAAAATATGTCCGGCCCGGCCCTTTACCGAAGCCAATAGTTTCTTCGCTTTCGTCTCTACTACCGGCCAGTTGGCAAACAGGGCTGTGGGGTCAAGGTTACCCTGTACAGCTACCGCATAATCCATCTCCTGCCAGGCAACAGCCAGGTCGGTTTTCCAGTCAATACCCACCACATCGGCCCCCAGCTCTTTAAAAAACGGGTTTAGGTGTGCCGCATTTACACCAAATAAAATCAGCGGTACGGCAGGATGGTCTTTTTTGATAATGGCCATCATTTTTTGCATATGGGGGTACACATACTCGCGGTAGTCATCAACATCGAGAATGCCAATCCAGCTATCAAATATCTGCACCGCCATAGCCCCGCTGGCAATCTGA
>JALSJF010000140.1 GCA_026989505.1 Cyclobacteriaceae bacterium | reverse complement strand
TTTTACCCTCAAATTTGGGTCATGCTTAATCTTTGGCTCATCCTGTATTTTGTATATAACATGTTGTTTTACACTATTTTGCAGTTCATCAGCCCTGCGGGCGAAAAATTCTTATGAATTTTTCGGGTTAGCTCACCGGGGAATTACACGATCGTCACGACCCATTATAATGAATGTACAAGGCGGATTAGCCTCAGGTTGCCCAGGTTTTTAATTTTCCGCCAACCTTGTTGCGCTAAGGTGGCCGGGGCTTTGCCGGTTAATTCTTTAGGGTAATAGCGCTTACACCGGTCAGGTGCCAGCCAAAATTCCTGCGGAGGGCTGGCCCCGGCCACGGTAAAGCCGAGGTGCAGGTAGCTTTTCCCGGCCGACCATTCCCGGTCAACCGAGGTCATCAGGTGCTGGGGGTGTACCGTACGCTCAAAATGGCGGAGAAGCTTACCCAACCCACCTACTACCGTATGGTTAAGCAGGCTGCCGTAGCGGATAAGCTCATGGGAACGGTAAGTAGCCCCCTGATACTGAACCGGACAACTACGGCCAAAAGCCGCCACCGCCACCAACTGCGGGCCGAGGAAAAGGCCATAGCGGTATTTTGCCCGCACGGGCGCATTCAAATGGTTGCGGGCCAGAAACCCCGTCAACAGGGCTGGCGAAATATCCGCTACCTTTGTATCCCGGCCATGGAGCCGCTGGCTTATCCCTAAGGCTGATAAAATCCGCGATTCAACCACCTCCCGGTGCTGCCGAAATACATCTTCCCATAAGCGGAGGGTAAAGCCCTTCGTAGCCGGCACGCTGGCCTCAAACGGGCTCCCCGGCAGGGAACAAGCGGGAACAAAGGCGATATTCAGCCTACGACTGGTGAGAAAGTGCTGTTTTTCTGCAAATTGAAACTCAATTTGATGTGATTTAAAAAGGGCAATTACGTGTTCCTCGAATTTCAGCACCGACAGGCAAAAGTTCCTTATTTACTAAACTCAACAGTAAAGGTAGTGCCTTTTCCTTCTTCACTTTGTACCTCAATTTTCCCCTGCAGTTTTTCCAGCAAACGCATCACGATGACCAGACCGATGCCGGCTGGTTTTCCCCCTTCATTTTCCCCTTCCAACTTTTTATAGCCACTAAACAAACGTTTTTGATCGGAGACACTAATCCCCGGCCCCTGATCGGCAATGCTTATTGCCACCGAATTTACATTATCCCTGAGTTCTACGGAAACTGTGGAGTCGTTGGGTGCGTAATCGATAGCATTCTGCAGGATATTAGAAAGTATCTGCTGAAAATACTGTTTATCCGTATTGAGCCTACAGCTACCTTCACCTTCGGCAAAATCAACCTTTATTTGTTTCAACCGGGCAGCGGGCTCATGCAGCCTGATTACCTTATGGGCAAGTTCAACAACATTATATTCATGCAAGGTGAGTTCGTGCAGTTCCGATTCTATCCGGTGTACATCAAGCATTACGTCCACCATATCCGAGGCTTCCAGGGTAACCTTTTTAATTATATCAAGGTATTTCACCTGATCGGAAGAAAGCCCGTCCTTTTCCAGCCTGACCAATTCCACCAGCCCCTGGATGTTGCCCAGCGGGGTTTTAAGGTCATGGGCCACCACCGAGATCATATTGTTCTTCTCCATATTAATCTCCTCAAGGCTCTCATTCTTGAAAGCCAACTCGTCATTCTTCTCGGCAATCTCATCATGCTGGGCCTCTATCACCTTATATTGTTTTTTTAATTCCCGGTAAGCACGCACCACAAAAACTAACCCGAAAACAGCAATAAAAGCAAAAACCACCAGCAGGATAACAATCAGCTTTAACTCTGCCGGATCCGTATATTCCTGCACTAAAGGGGGCACGCTGGTCTCCAGTTGATCCACAACACGATGAAAATTTGTGTGCACAACACTCCCTATCCCTTTAACTTCAGCAAGCATCAGATGAGCTACGCCACATTGCGAGCCGAAATGCCCTAAAAATGTCATTTAATATTGGTTGGTTAGAAAAATTTCCTAAAAATATACAAATTAATCGCTTTTCAAAACTTTTTTATGCTGAAGGAACAATCATTATAACCCCAAACAGAAAGCGAATAGTGTATAGTGTTTATCTTTGTGCCTTTATTTAACCAACCCTTTAAGCCAAAGACAATTATTTAACTGTTGATGAAGAATTTTATTGAAGAATTACGCTGGCGCGGCATGGTGCATGATATTATGCCGGGTACGGAGGAAACCCTGCAACAAGGCAGGCGCACAGCCTATATTGGTTTCGACCCCACAGCCGATTCGTTGCACATTGGCAGTTTGGTGCAGATTATGACCCTGGTGCATTTTCAGCGTTGCGGCCATAAGCCCATAGCCCTGCTGGGCGGGGCTACCGGCATGGTAGGTGACCCTTCGGGGAAATCGCAGGAACGCAACCTGCTCTCTGAGGAGGCCTTGCAAAAAAACCTGGCCGGAGTGAAAAAACAACTGGCTAAATTCCTCGACTTTGAGGCCAAAGACAACCCGGCCGAAATGGTGAACAATTACGATTGGTTTAAAGATTTCCGCTTCCTCGATTTTATCCGTGAGGTAGGCAAACATATCACCATTAATTATATGCTGGCCAAGGATTCGGTAAAAAGCCGCCTCGAAACGGGCATGTCCTTCACCGAGTTTACCTACCAGTTGGTACAGGGGTACGATTTCCTTTGGCTCTACGAAAATAAGGGCTGTACCATCCAACTGGGCGGCTCCGACCAGTGGGGCAACATTGTAACCGGTACCGAACTGATCCGCAGGAAAGCCGGGGGTGAGGCCTTTGCTATCACTACGCCTTTGATTAAAAAGGCGGACGGTACAAAATTTGGGAAGACCGAAGGGGGTAATGTGTGGTTAGCCAAAGACAAGACTTCGCCCTATAAGTTTTACCAATACTGGCTCAATGCTTCGGATGAGGATGCGGCCAACTACATCCGCATCTTCACCTTATTAGGTAAACAGGAAATAGAGGCCCTGGAAATTGAACATGCCGAAGCCCCTCACTTGCGTTTGCTGCAAAAAACCGTAGCCCGCGATATTACCCGCAGGGTGCACTCGGCAGAAGATCTGCAGATGGCCGAAAAAGCTTCGGCTATCCTCTTTGGCAAATCTACCAAAGAGGACCTCGCCTCTCTGGATGAGCACACGCTCCTGGCGGTATTTGAGGGAGTTCCGCAAACTAAGATAGATAAAGACGCCCTGGGAAAGCCCGTTGCCGAACTGCTCTCTGAAGCCAGTAACAATATTGTTTTTGCTTCCAAAGGTGAAGCCCGCAGAATGATTAAAGGCGGTGGGGTAAGCCTTAACAAAGAAAAAGTTACCAACAGCGAGGAAGCCTTTGCCACCGAACTGTTGCAAGGGAAATACCTGCTGGTACAAAAAGGTAAAAAGAACTACTATTTGTTTATCGTAGCATAAGCAGTAGTGGCACATCGTTGTTGGGAAGAATAGTACACCACCTTATAACTATTTGAGGTTAAAGGTTACCTTTCTACGCTTCCGGGTATTAGGCTATGTATTATACGAAGATTTAATACTTTTACAACTTTCATTAACCACACACCCATATAAGATTATGAAGAAAGCTATCCTGGTATCACTGTTAGTTCTGGCCTTTGGGCATACCAAAGCACAAATTAAATTCCACCTTGGTGTTTCAACGGCAATGAACAGCACCTTTGTGTTGGATAAAGGGCTGAAAGCCGATCCCCGGTACCTGGCCGAAGCTACCTACAAATGGGCTCCTGTCGGCTTCAGTTTTGGTATGGATATCGGTAAAAAATTTGGCCTGCAACTGGAATCCATCAAGGCCGTTCAGGGGCAAGTTTATCAGGTAATAGACGCCTATAACCAAATAGTTGGTGAGCGGAACTTTGATATGAGTTACCTGCAGTTTCCTTTGTTGCTGAAATTCATGTCGGGCGGTAGTGGCCTGACCCGTTTTAACTTTCAAATAGGGCCCCAGCTATCCATCATCCAGTCGGGTACCGAAATTATCAAATACGCCCAGTCAATACAAAATATCCCCGATGGGGTGCCTCCGCCCGAAGGCGCAGTGCCCCTGCCTGACGGCACCTACGAAGTGCCGGCCGTAGATGAAATTATTTCCGGCACTCCTGATATCCAAAACGCGTTGTATAGCTTTCAGGAGAAAGAAATACAACTGGCGGCCGCCATTGGCCTTGATATTGACATCATGCGCAATTTCTACCTGACCACTAATATCCGGGCCAACTACAGCTTTACCGATATGCGTGGCCAGGACTTGCTGGACCTGGTGAAAAGCGGTAATGCATCTGAAATTTTTGACCAGCGGGCCAACCTGGCCGTAGGGGTACAATTGTCGTTGCACTGGATGATTGGCGGCACCCGTTATTTTAATGCCAAAGACAAAAAAATCCGCGAGGCCATTAAAAACGATAACTGAAGCTAAGTAGGGGTTACTTAACCCGGATTATTCATGAAAATCATGAATAATGAGGCAAATTAACCGCCAAACGATTGTTTGTCAGTTAATTACATCAGGTCCTTAGGCTCCGGCCAGTACCAGCCGCCTTTGGTGCCAACACCAGGAAGGGACAGCAAAGAAAAACGGCACCGGATTTCATACCGTGCACTGCCAGCCATGAAAACAAAAAAAACGGCAGCTACCCTACCGCTTTTCTGCTTATCCGGTGCTGGTTATTTCTTCAGCCAGATGCCTACCGTTAACATTACGGCATTATTTTTCAAATCAAAATTTGCTGCCGTATTGGCATTAATGTCCTTTACCCCAAGATGATAACGCAACGAGGCATGCAGCATCGAGAGGTCAACCCCGGCACCGAAAACAATTTGCAAGTCGTTACTGGTAAGTTGGTCCTTGAAGTCCTGGGCATCCAGCTTAGAGCTGGTCAGCCACGAAAACTGCGGCCCAACTTGCAGGCTAAGCACTTTCAGCATATACACCTTAGCCACTACCGGCAAAGCAATATAGGTATTCTTCAGGTCCTGGAAACCTTGTCCCAAATCAACCTTTGAACCATTCTGGGTATAAATAGCATCTATTTCGATGCCAATTAACGGAAACCTGATTTCGGTCATCAGGCCGGCATGCCAGGCTGTTAAGTTTTGTGCCAGCACATCCGGATTGGTAGAGTTAATTTTAGAAAAATTAGCCCCACCCAACACCCCAAACTTAAGTTGGGCTTGCGCACTAAGAGAACCCGCTAAAACCAGGGCAATTGCAATAGCATAAATCTTTTTCATATTGTTTTGGTTTAATTTTTATGATATAAAGTTATCAACAAAATTCAATATTCTAAGCAATAACGCTAATTCTCTGCCTTAATTGTTTCGGCCAGAATAGAAATATCTATACCCTTCTCCGGATATTTCCCCCGGATACCGGCAAAAAATGTTATAAGTTGGCGAAAATCCTTTTCCCTATCGTCTGTTGGATAAAAAGGGGGGTGCACCATTATCTTCTTTTGCGCATAATCAAACCCTACCGGATAGATGGGGATAGTAAGTCTTTTGGCAATATGGTAAAAGCCCGTACGCAACCGTTTCACCTTAGCGCGGGTACCTTCAGGGGCCAGGGCAATAGAAAATTTCTCATGCCGGTTAAATATCTCCACTACGGCCTCCACCTGGTTTTTATGCTGCCTGCGTTCTACCGGATACCCTCCCAAAGCCCTGAACAAAAACCCGTACGGAAAACGAAACAACTCACGCTTTCCCAGGTATTTGGTAGCCGTGAGACGCAGCACAGAGCGGGCGATGATACCGATAATAAAATCCATATTAGCCGTATGCGGGCCGATAACCACAATAAATTTATCCGGCAGCGGCTCAAATTGCCCTTCTACCGTCCAGCCTGTTTTTTTGAACCAATATGTGTATAGCCTTCGTAACACAGCCTTTTAACTTGTCGCCAAGATAACCAAATTATTTTACCGTACGCCTTTTTCGGGGTATTTACCGGTTTTGGTACGGTAAAAGGCCAGAATCTCCTCCAGGTCTTTGTCGTAGTTTCCTGTGGGATAAAACACCGGACCGATACCGGCCGTTTTGGTAGCATAATCAAGGAAGCCAAGGATAATGGGCACCTCGGCTTTTTCCGCTACCCGGTAAAAACCGGTTTTCCAACGGGGCACATATTTGCGGGTGCCCTCCGGGGTGATCATCATAATCATTTTCTCATGGGCCTGCAGGATATCTACCATGGCATCCACCATACTGGCCTTTCGTTTGAGGGAGCCGTTTTTAGGGGTACGGTCAATAGCAATAGCGCCCAGCTTGCGCGCAAACCAACCAAAAAAAGGGGCGTTTACCACCTCCTTCTTAATCGTAATGCGCAGGGGCAAGCCCAATATGAAAAAGGCCGCCCGGGCGTAGAGGAAATCCCAGTAGCTGGTGTGGGGGGCGGCAATAATAACCGCTTTACTTAAATCAGGAGGTATTTCACCGCTTACCTGCCAGCCCGACAGCCAAAAAATAAATTTGGAAATAGCTTTCAACATACTAAAAAAGGGTGTCTAATAAAGTTGGATCGGCAGGGTTGGGCATGGTAACCTTAAAGCCGGCTGTGCGGCCCATCTCCCGCAGGGCAGAAAACTCAGCCCCTTCATTGCGGGCCCAGCTTCTGCGGGCGATGCCATTATTCACATCAAAAAACAACATATTCTGTAACTTACGGTCGGCATCGGCACTGCCATCCAGCACCAGGCCAAAGCCCCCGTTTATGACCTCGCCCCAGCCTACGCCCCCGCCATTATGGATGGAAACCCAGGAGGCGCCCCGGAAGGAATCACCGATAACATTTTGGATGGCCATATCGGCCGTGAACTGTGAGCCATCATAAATGTTGGCCGTTTCCCGGAAGGGCGAATCGGTGCCTGAAACATCGTGGTGGTCACGGCCAAGCACTACCGGGCCTTGCAGCTTGCCCTCACGGATGGCCTGGTTAAATGCCAGGGCTATTTTTGCCCGGCCTTCGGCATCGGCATAGAGGATTCGTGCCTGTGAACCTACCACCAGCTTATTGGCTTGCGCCCCTTTGATCCACTGAATATTATCGGCCATTTGCTGTTGGATTTCAGCAGGTGACTGCTGCCTTATTTCACTTAAAACTGCGGTGGCAATTTCATCTGTCAGCAGAAGGTCATCCGCCAGCCCACTGGTACATACCCAGCGGAAGGGGCCAAAGCCATAATCAAAGCACATCGGGCCCATAATGTCCTGCACATAAGACGGGTAGCGGAACGAGATGCCATCGGCAGCCATAATATCTGCCCCGGCCCGCGAAGCTTCGAGCAGGAAGGCATTGCCATAGTCAAAGAAATAAGTGCCCCGGGCCGTATGTTGGTTAATGGCATTGGTTTGCCTGATCAGGGAAGCCTGCACCTGCTTTTTAAAGGCTGCCGGGTCATTAGCCATCAGGTCGTTGGCTTCCGCAAAACCCAGCCCCACCGGATAATAGCCCCCGGCCCAGGGGTTATGCAGGGAGGTCTGGTCAGAACCGAGGTCAACATAAATATCGTTTTCGGCAAAGTACTCCCAAACATCAACAATATTACCGTGGTAGGCAATGGAAACAACTTCTTTTGCTTCCCTGGCCTTGGTTACCCTGGCAGCAAGGGTTGGCAGGTCGTCAATTAATTCATCTACCCAGCCTTGCTCATGACGTTTGGTAGCGGCCTTTAGGTTCACTTCTGCCACTACTGAAATACAGCCGGCAATGTTCCCTGCCTTTGGCTGGGCACCACTCATGCCTCCTAACCCGGAACTGACAAACAACTTACCGGCCAGCCCCTCGCCTGCCCGGGCTATCTTACGGCCGGCATTCAGCAAGGTAATGGTGGTGCCGTGCACAATACCCTGGGGGCCTATGTACATATACGACCCGGCCGTCATCTGCCCGTATTGGGTTACCCCCAGGGCGTTGTATTTCTCCCAGTCGTCCTGGGAGGAATAATTGGGGATCATCATGCCATTGGTAACAATAACCCGCGGGGCATCTTTAGAAGAAGGAAACAACCCCAGAGGATGCCCGGAATACATGTGCAGGGTCTGTTCATCGGTCATGGTGGCCAGATACTGCATGGTAAGGAGGTACTGTGCCCAATTTTGGAATACCGCCCCGTTACCGCCATAGGTAATCAGTTCGTGCGGGTGCTGGGCCACGGCCGGGTCCAGGTTATTCTGGATCATCAGCATAATGGCCCCGGCATGCTTTGACTGAAACGGGTATTCATTCAGTGGCCGGGCATACATGGCATAATCCGGCCGGAAGCGGTACATGTAAATGCGGCCGTAATCCTCCAGTTCCCGGGCAAATTCCGGGGCCAGGGTTGCATGGAACTTGGGGGGGAAATAACGCAGGGCGTTGGCCACGGCCAGTTTTTTCTCCTCCCGGCTAAGGATGTCCTTCCGTTTCGGGGCGTGGTTTACTTCAGGATCGTAGGGTTTCGGGGCCGGCAACTCATCTGCGATGCCCGCCAGGACCGTTTCTTTAAAATTCATCACTATTCGTCTTAGGCGAAGGCAAAGTTAGCCATGTTTTTGGTAGCATATTTATACCCCTCGGCAAAAATTTGCCCTGCTTGTGCCAGGTTGAAGCCACTGTAGTGCACCAACCCGGGAGGTTCAATAAAAACATCGCACAAAGCTTTGCTCCTGCCGGTATTGCCGTTAATGGCCAGCAGGGCGCTGCGCTCCATCAGGGCTTTGGCATTGGCCAGCCGGGCCACATAGCCGGCCGGGTTACAGCTCACCCCAATCAGGGTTTGTACCAGGGGCCGTAAAGGTTCTGCCGGCAAATTGTTAAGGAGGCCGCCATCAACATAATTATGGCCCTTGATAACTACCGGCTTAAAAATCACTGGAATACAGGATGAAGCCAGAATAGCCGGCAACAACTCCCCCTGGTGAAAATACTCCGTTTCCCCTTGGTTAATTTCGGTAACGGCAGCCATCAGGGGGATAGTTAATTCAGCAAAGGTGGCCGGCAGGTATTGGCCCAGGAGTTTGGCCAGTTTGTCGATACTGAGCAGGCCTTTAATGGAAAATGAGGGCTTAAAAATAGCCAGGGCGTTGGTTTTTCGGATAATGTTCAGGCATTCGTCAGGGGTGTGGCCGGCAGCATATAGCGCCCCCACAATGGCCCCGGCACTGGTACCGGAAACTATGCCGGGCCGGATACCGGCCTCGTTTAGGGCTTTAAGCACCCCGAGATGGGCAATTCCCCGGGCCCCTCCGCCCGATAAGGCTATGCCAATCATAAATCGCGGAACGGAAATACCTGATCTACCCGCACTCCTTTTCCGGTATGTTTTACCGTACAGCATTCGTTTACCGGATCATGCTGAAAAACAAGCACATACTTGTTATCAGCCGCCTCCTGTAGGAAACGGGCTTTTTCTTCCATCGTAAGCAAAGGCCGGGTGTCATAGCCCATAACATACGGCAGGGGAATATGCCCCACCGAGGGCAGCAGGTCTGCCGTAAATACCAATGTATGCCCTTTATAGGTTATCTTGGGCAGCATTTGTTTATCGGTATGGCCATCCACAAAAATTATCTCGAAAGGCAACACCTGCTGATCAGCCAAAGGCACAAAACGCAAATGGCCCGACTCCTGCATAGGCAGGATATTTTCACGTAAAAAAGAAGCCTTTTCCCGTGGGTTAGGCACAGTAGCCCACTGCCAATGTGCTTCGTTCGACCAGTAGGTGGCATTCTTAAAAGTGGGCACCAGGTTTTCGCCCGCATATTTAATACCGCCTCCACAGTGGTCAAAGTGCAGGTGGGTAAGCATCATGTCGGTGATGTCGTCTTCGTGTACCCCCACATTATGCAGGTTTTTGGCCAGGGAATCATCACCATGGAGGAAATAATGACGAAAGAATTTCTCCGACTGTTTATTACCGATGCCATTATCCACCAGAATAGCCCGGTTGCCCTCTTTAATCAATAAGGCCCGCAAGGCCCAGTTGCACAGGTTATTCTCATCAGCGGGGTTGGTCCGTTGCCATAAGGTTTTGGGCACCACGCCAAACATAGCCCCGCCATCGAGCTTAAAATAACCGGTATTAATTAGTTCTATTTCCATTGCTAACGCTTTATGTAATACCCAAAACCGAAGAAACCGTTAACCCCACGCAAGTATTGATCTTTGCCAATACCGAGGGTTATGGGGCCTATCAAAGAATCGTAAGAAACTTTAGCACTGAAACCCAACCTGCGCGGGTAAGCCCCGATATTGGTAATTAACACCTCACTATCAAACCACTGCATGGGGTAGCGGCTTTCCAGATAATCAACCCGCCCGGTAAGATAAATATTTTTGAATGGTTCCCATTGCAGGAAAGTTGAAGCCGTGGCCAGGTTCATGGCATCAAACCTTTTGGCCGGGGTTGCCTCGTAGGCCTGTACAAGCCAGCCAACCGGGCGTTCGCCACCGATAAAGGTTCGCAAGGGAAAGTCAGAGGCGCTTAACTGGCCATTATTAAGCCTGACTGAGAGGCCATAACCCAATGTCAGGTTGGCGCCCAGAGGGATAAGCTGGTCAAGCCTGAAAGACGCATAGACAAAATTATCGGGTGGCGTAGTAGCTTCAACAGGCCCGTCAGGAAATATATTCGAGCTGATGCTTAAGGAGTATAACCGGTCAAACAAGTAGCCGGCCCGGAGGTCCATTCTTATACCCCGGGTAGCAAAAAAAGGCTTGTTGAAGGTGTTTGAGCTAAGATACGCCTGTACGCCCCAGTTTTTGGTAGATATTTCATTTAGCACAAACACAAAGCCATCGTCATTTATAGAATCAGCCACTACCGGGTTGATAATATGGTTTAAGTATTCTATTTTGGCGCCAAAAGTCGCATTGCTCCGGTAAGTCCCCTGCAAGGCCAGAGAAGCGTTAAACGCTTTATCCTCAAACAAACTATTCAGCCCTGAAGAGGGGCTATTTGAATTATCCCTGGATTCCAACCAATAACTGGGCATATCATATCTCATCCAGGTGGTACTTACTACTACCGCCAGGTTCTGCTTTTTTCCGAGGTACTTGAAATAGTTAAGATCAAGCCGTGGGTTCTGGGCCAGGTCATATTCAAAGATAAACCTGGAGCTGGGCAGCAGGAAATTGCGCGAGGTGAGGTTAAGTGTAATGCCGGCTTTATTGTCACTGTCGTAATGGGCCGCTACTTTAATGCTGGCCGGGGCCGTTTCTTTAACAATAATGGCCAGCTCATTTTTTTCATCATCAATATTATAAATCACTTTAGAAAAGTAGAGGGTACCATAGAGTAAATTGATCCGTTTTTCAAGTTCATCAATATTGATCGGCTTATTTTCTTTGATACGCAGTTTGCCCAGAATAAGCTCATCCGGCACTTTTTCATTACCCTCTATACGAATTGTCTTAAACGTATATTCATTTACTACCGGCAATTTTTTGGGAATGCGTACCGGGCCAAGTTGGTTTAACGAGTCGGCAAGCTTTCTGAAAACCGGCAAGAATTTCTGTCCTGCCTCTTCCCCGCGCTTAATAATTTCTTCCCCATCCCAGAAGCTACCGGTTGAATAACCTTCCAGATCAGGCTCTACATAAATATCCACCAGTTTGGTTTGCTCGCGCGAATCATGGGCGCTAAACACGAAGGCACTTTGCGACAGCACCGCCACCATATTGTCCAGGTCTTCCTTTTTATCCAGGTCGCTGCTGACAAACACCCCGATAATAATATCGGCCCCCATATCAAGGGCTTCCTGTACCGGGAAATTACGCAACAAACCACCGTCAACGTACAGGGTGCTATCAATAAGTGTAGGTGTAAAGAAAGTAGGTATCGACATAGAAGCCCGCATGGCCAGCGGCAGTGAGCCACTGTTCAGCACCACAGCCTTCCCTTTCTCAATATCAGCCGCCATACAGGCATACGGGATAGGCAGTTTGTTGAAATCGGTAATCCCATGGGCCGGACGGGTGATTTTATTCAGCAACATGGTTAGTTCCTGGCCTTCAATAACCCCTTGCGGCAGGCCTATTTGTTTGTTCCTGATGGGCAGTTCAATAAAATAGCGGCCATAAAATGGTTTTTCTTCAAAAGCCACTTTGTCAAGGGGTATCTCGTTGGTAAGCACGTTTTCCCACTTAATATCCAGGGCAATTTGTTTTATTTCATCGGCCGAATAACCAATAGCGTAGAGAGCACCAATAATGCTGCCCATACTGGTGCCGGTAATATAATCGGGGTACAGGCCGGCTTCCTCCATAGCCTTAATTACCCCTATGTGGGCCATGCCCTTGGCCCCTCCGCCACTAAGTACCAGGCCCACTTTGGGGCGCTGTGCCAGGGCGACAGAAAATCCTGATAGTAGGAGAAGGATGGACAGTACCCTGAATTTCCTCATCTTGCAGTTGTTGGTTACGCCAGGAAATCACTTTTCAGCAACTTCGCCCATCGCTACGAATTTGGCTATTCTGGCCTCTTTGAGCTTCTCGGGCTTCAGCTTACGTAGCTCTTTGTAATTGTCGAGGATGGCTTTCTTCACCGCATTGATAGAAGCCTGCACATCGGCATGGGCCCCACCTAACGGTTCTTCGATAATGCCATCAATTAAACCTTTGTCAAGCATATCCTTAGCTGTAAGTTTCAGCGCTTCTGCGGCCTGTTCTTTGTATTCCCAGCTACGCCAGAGAATAGAAGAACACGATTCGGGCGAGATTACCGAGTACCAGGTGTTTTCCATCATTAGCACCCTGTCGCCAATGCCTATACCCAGGGCCCCGCCCGAAGCCCCCTCGCCTATCACAATAGTAATAATGGGCACATCCAGCATAAACATTTCTTTCAGGTTGCGGGCAATAGCCTCGCCCTGGCCACGCTCTTCAGCCTCCAGGCCAGGATACGCCCCCGGGGTATCAATTAACGTCACCACCGGAATATTAAATTTGTTGGCAATTTGCATTAACCTTAGGGCTTTACGGTAGCCCTCGGGGTTGGCCATGCCAAAATTTCGCATCTGCCGTTGCTTGGTGTTGCGCCCCTTTTGCTGACCGACCAGCATAAAGGTTTGGTTATCAATAGTAGCCAGCCCGCCAACCATGGCCTTATCGTCTTTTACGGTACGGTCGCCATGCAACTCAACAAAATCACTGGTCATACCATAGATATAATCGAGGGTATAAGGCCGTTCGGGGTGGCGCGACAACTGTACCCTTTGCCAACGGGTCAGGTTCTGAAAAGTTTCTCGTTTCAACTTCTCTATTTTCTTTTCAAGTGTTTCAATGGCCTCCTCTACATCGGCATCACTGTCTTTGGCAAGTTCTTTCATCCCTGCCAGTTTCTCTTCAAGTTCTACTATTGGCTTTTCAAATTCAAGCAGCATAGGTATTCGTTTAAAGGTAGGCAAAAATAAGACTAATTCGTAATACCGGTGCGCAAAACAGCCAAATGTTAGTAGAAAATATCAGGAAAAGGTTATGCCCGCGAACCGCCTGCATTGCCTACGCTGCTTAGGCATGCAGCCCGGATAAATCATCTATGGCGTTTGCCCCGCTTACGGCAAGGTTGGTTTTTGGACAAGAAATTTATTCGCAGGTAAGCAACCGGTAAAGTTTAGCCCCCTGAAAATAAAAAAGCCCCACAGATTAAGGCGGGGCTTTTTGCGGTCTGGACGAGACTCGAACTCGCGACCTCCTGCGTGACAGGCAGGCATTCTAACCAACTGAACTACCAGACCATTTGCAAAATATAGACTATATACATACGATCGTCTTTTCGAACTCGCGGCCTTCCCGCGTGCTGGGGACAGGCATTCTAACCTACGGAGCCCCACCTGCTGCGGGCAGATACCAGGCCTCCGTTTAAGGTGATGCAAAACTATAAGCATGCCGTATCTTTTCCAATAGCACCCAATAAATTTTTCCGGATAATTTTCTTCGCCTTAGTGCACACAAATTTTATCTCTCCCTATTTTTTATTTGCCCCGGATACACGAACTTAGAAACAGAAACTCAGCCAATCCATTGAAAAAGCTAAGGCCCCTGCTATTCCTGCTACTATCCCTTACCACCTGCGGGCCGGAAACGCAGCCGGGCTGGGTAGCGTTGCCGGTACCGGATGAGTTTGGCGAGGACTCCGGCAGGGTCTTTCTGCAGGTGTACGGCAAAGACCTCTCGCCTGGATTAACTGAAGCGGTAATTACCTACGCTGTTTTTAATGATTTGATCTCGGGTGGGGAAAAGACGATCTTTACGTTCACGCTCAACGGGCAAACCAGCCATGAAAACATCATGGTGATTACCCCGGATGGGCAAGAGGAACAATTCAACTGCTATGATGGAATTATTTTTAATATCGACAGCGAAGCCCGTGATGTAGAGCGCCTGGAGAAATTAATGCGATACGAAAAACTTACGTTCAGGCAAGGCCCCCATACATTTAGTATCAGCACCAACGGTTTTCATCCCCTGCCATAGCCAGCCTGCTTGTCCTGTCTGGAAAATAATCTACCTTTGGGCTACTTAACTTAATTTAACTGCTATGAAAAATCTCCCCTACTTCCTGCTGGCCCTGTTGCTAGCCTGCAACCAAAGTAATCAAGCAGACCAATCCGCCTCAGATACACAGCAAAGGCGCTATGATTATGATGTGGAAGAGCGTCTTGCCGAACTAGATATTACCCTCTCCGACCCACCTAAACCGGTGGCCAATTACGTCAATGCCGTACGTACCGGCAACCTGGTGTTTATGGCGGGCAAAGGGCCCCGTAAAGCCGATGGCACCAATGTAACTGGCCGTGTAGGCACCGATTTAACCATTGATGAAGGCTATCAGGCCGCCAGGCTAACGGCTATTGCCCAGCTTTCTGCGTTAAAAGCAGAAATCGGGGATTTGAACAAGGTGGTACGGATAGTAAAAGTAACCGGTATGGTAAATGCCGACCCCGGTTTTGGTAACCAGCCGGAGGTAATCAATGGCTTTTCTGATTTGATGGTAGAGGTTTTTGGTGCGCGCGGCAAACACGCCCGGGCGGCTGTAGGCATGGGCTCCCTGCCCCGCAATATTGCCTGTGAGATAGAAATGATTGTTGAGGTAGCCGATTAGGTGCATCCTTTATATGCACTGAAACTGCACCCTGCTGACGTGTACATGTAACTAAACTGAACGGCCGCTCAGCAAGTTTTTGAAAGCTGCAATTCCTTCAATTATGGCTGATTTATTTGCGATTTTGGCTCCAAACAAGTACCTTCACCTTGAGAAAATCTAAAATTGGTGTTTGAACAGTGAAGAAGGGGGTTCTATCCGCTACAGCTACCTTAGTATTAATAGTTATCGTCATGGCGGCCGTTAACGGTTGCCGGCCACTGTTAGGGCAGCCACCGGACGATTCTGAACCCACTGAAACAGACCTTTACGGTAAGGTAAATACGATAACTATTTATGTTCAGGGAAGGGAAGGGAGCATAGTTGTGCCGGCCAATGGCACTTTCACCCATATTACCTACCCGGCTACCGACTCTGTTCCCCGGCACAGCGTGCTTACAGGGGGCGGGCAGGTACCGGAAAGTAGCATCAGCTTTAAGATAATTCAGAATGGTGATGAACTGATGGCAGGAGGTTATGATGGTGTATCGTCATTGTTTTCGCTGGATGGCCTGGTTTACTTTGACCTGCAATTTGATGGTGTTCGGTATAATTCCCTTGTTTATGGTATCGGGGCGGGAGGAAATACGGTCTATTACGACAGTTGGTTTACCATAAGTCAAATTCATGCAATAGACTACCTGCAACCCGAAGGAGAACGAAAGGTAATGATATTAAAAGGGCAGTTTAAAGCTATTCTTAAAGAGTATAATGACCCGGATGATGCCGCCAAAATAATCATCGAAGGAAAGATAAACTATCAGCTTCCCGGTTAGGGTATCTCAGCTTTTTGAATAGAGAAGAGTTGCCGCTGGCTTAATTCCTCCACATCGTTTACCGGGTCACCATAAACTACATACAGGTTGTTCCCGATAGCCGTCATGGCCCAGATACTATTTGCTTCAGCATCACTCAAATTAATATTAATTTCTGTAAAAGTATTGTCCCGCGTATCAAATACCCCGAAAAACAAATCGGTATTGTCGAAACCCGTTGGGTTGATATGGCCTGCCAGATAAATCAATTCACCAACTTTGGCCGTATAGGTACGATAGAGGGCTGTTGGCAGATAATACGTGGCAAAAGTGTCATCGGCAAAGGAATACACATAAATTATATCCTCCTGCAGCGTGCCGGAAAACTCTTGCTGGCCACCAAATACATATAATTTACCCTTAACAATTTCACCACCGGCATACGATTTAGGGGTGGGCAACGAAGCCACATACTCCCAGGTATTGGTGGCCACATTCCATTTCCTTATCTTATCAGAGTCAACCCCATTTAAATCACCTCCGTAAACATAAATTTCCCCATTCATTTGCGCACTGCCATGCCTCGACAACCTGAGGGTATGTGCCACAACCACAGGAGGCCCGGCCAGGTCAAATTCATAAGTGCTCACATACTGTGAACCAATAACTATTGGTTGGGTATTGATAATCTGTAGCTCTTTACTGATATAGTCCACTATCGGATTATATAATTCTGCCATACTATTGTTTAGCAAGTCATAACGAAACAGGTGCTCATACTGAATACCCACAGTAGTATCAATCTGGCGGTTGGCAAGAAACAAGCTTTGTAACTCAGGCGAACCTTCAAAACCAATGGCTTGATGGAAATTATAACCGGTTATTGGCGTTAGTTCCTGAAATTCCAGATTTGCCGGAATCGCAACACTTGTCCTTGCGGGCATAATTTCGCCATATGCCGTGCCGGCCTTGTTGGTAGCAAAAGCCTGCACGTAATACGCTGTGTTACTGCGCAGGCCGGTTAACTCTGCAGTGAAGGAACCAATATCCCCCAAGCCGGCACGGACTACAACCCCTTGTGCGGGGTCACCCCCAACCTGCTCATAAGCTACCAGCCCTACCTCCAGCAATTCACTATCCCCCGAGCTGGTTACCGTACCTCCGGCAGAAATACTGAAAGCCGTAACATTGGTTATAGTACCGGTAGTTACCTCAGGTAAAACTACTGAGACCTCCTTGCTACAAGCAAAAAGTACCAAGGCCAATAAAATAAGGGAACATCTTTTATTCATCAGCATATAGCTGTTAACTGTAAGCAATGTACGTTAAACCAAGGGCTAAAGTTACTCTATATGTAGGTGTTTTACCTAAACCAAAAGATGCAAAGTAAGCATTTTACCTAGAGAAAAAACAGCCCCGTCCGCCAACTTTGCCCTGTAGGGAACGACAGAGGTTGAGGATTGCATTTTTGTTGATGTACCGCCACTTTTTTTGGAGGAAGCCCGGGGCGCAAGTTCCGGGCTTTGTTGTTTATTGCCGGTTAATCACCATTCCGGGCAAGGAGGCTCCACTTATGTAATTTACCGCTAAACAGTCCTCTAAAAGCTATCAAAAAGAAGTCCCGGATATTAATTTGGTCGTCCGATAAATCCTCAACAGTTATGCAAACTCCCGGCAAATTTTCACTTTTCATATTTTTGGTCG
>JALSJF010000139.1 GCA_026989505.1 Cyclobacteriaceae bacterium | reverse complement strand
CCATTGCATATTGCTGCTCAAAATCTGCTGCGGTAACCTCAGTCCAGCGGGGGTCAATGCGCACCACCAAAGGTTTTTCTACCTCACTGTCGCCAACCGTTAACCTGACGGTATAGTTTCCCGGAGGGATTTTCGGGCCTTCTGCCGGATTGCGCAATACCATCGACACAAAATCTTCCACCAGCTCCGGGCCATCAACGCGCAGGTTCCAGTGCAGGGTGTTGAAGCCCTTTTTTACCGCAAGCTGACGCTGGTGCCGTGTTTCATCCGCCTGATTGGTAAAAACCACCAGGGTGTCCTTGGCAGCCCCAACAACGGCTATTTTTACCTCGGTGGTGGAATCTATCTCCTGTCCGAGGTAAAATTTAATATTGGCATCCTTACCGAAAACGTTGGTGCGGTAAGCCGGCCGGGGGGTATATAAAATATTATCAGTTTTGGTATGGCCGGCTGCCTCCCTGAGCGGGGCAAGGTCATCCATTACATAGAATGAACGCCCTTGCGTACTCAGCGCCAAGCTATTATCCTGGATTTCCATATCGGTGATGGGCACTACCGGCAGGTTTTGTTGCAAGCTTTGCCAGCTTTGGCCATCGTTGAATGAAACATAGGCGCCAAATTCGGTGCCGGCATAAAGCAGCCCTTTTACCTCCGGGTCTTCCACAATGGCCCTGACAAAATGGTTAGCCGGAATACCGTTGCGGCCATCGGTGAGCAAATCCCAGGTCTGGCCGTAATCGGTTGTACGAAAGATATAAGGCTTAAAGTCATTATCGCGGTACCGGTACACGGCCACAAAGGCGCGGCCTTTGGCGTGTTTTGATAAAGATATTTTGTTCACCGTACCTTCAGCGGGCATAGTTGCCGGGGTGATATTCTGCCAGGTATGGCCCTTATCGCGGCTGATATGGATTAAGCCGTCATCGCTGCCAGCCCAGAACACTCCCTCTTCGAGGGTAGAGATTTCAAAGGCAAAGATAGTAGAGTAAATCTCTACCCCGGTGCCGTCATGCTGGATGGGGCCACCCGGAATGCCGTGGTATTGATCTAGCTGGCGGGTAAGGTCGGGACTGATAACCTGCCAGGTCTGGCCTTTATCCGTAGAAACATGCACATAATTGGAAGCCTGATAAACCTCCTGCGGATTAAACGGGTTGATGGCAATGGGATAGTTCCACTGCCAGCGGTATTTAAGGTCACGCTGCTCGGTACCCTCGGTATAATGGGGATAGGCCGTAACCTGGCGGATATAGGCTTCCTGGCGGTTGAGATAGGTGATTTCGCCACTGTAAGTACCGGCATAAATAATATCCGGGTTGGTGGGGTCCACGGCCACATCGCCACTTTCGGCCCCACCGGCATTAAACCACTCTTCATACGGGGTAAGGGTATAGGTGCCGGCACTCGGTACCGAAATAGTAGTATTATCCTGCTGGCCGGCATATAGCCTGAACGGAAACTGATTGTCCACGGTTACCCGGTAAAATTCGGCTGTGGCATAGGTTTTTTGCGCTGACCACGACTTGCCTCCATTAAGGCTGACATTGGCGCCCCCATCGTTGCAGTTAATCATGATATCGGGGTTTAGGGGGTTGATCCATACCCCATGGTTATCGCCATGCGGGGTAGCGATACGCTCACTAAAAGTATTGCCGCCATCTATAGAGCGATAAAAGCCGGTGTTACTGGCATAAAGGGTGTTCTCATCCTGCGGGTCGGCCGTAATATGGGAGTAGTACCAGCCCCGTTGCCGCAGCTTATGGTGGCGGTTGATTTTGTTCCAGGACTTGCCACCGTCATCCGAACGATAGAGGCCACCGTCTTCCTCAACCTTTGCTTGCACAAGGGCCCACACCCGTTTAGCGTTGGCCGGGGAAACAGCCAGGCCTATCCGGCCTAACAAGCCGGTTGGCAGGCCTCCCCCTAACTTTTCCCAGGTATCGCCCCCGTCAATACTTTTCCAGATACCGCCTTCGCGCCCCCCGTCAATGAGTGTCCAGGGTTTGCGCTCGGCCCGCCACATGGCGGCATAGATAACCCGTGGGTTGTTGGGGTCCAGGGCCAGGTCAACGGCCCCGGTACTGTCGCTGACAAACAGCACCTGCTGCCAGCTTTTACCACCATCTTGCGAGCGGTAAACACCCCGCTCGGGGTTGGGGCCGAAGATATTACCGAGGGCGGCCACATAAACCCGGTCGGGGTTGGTGGGGTGCACGGCAATTTTGGCAATCTGCCCGGTTTTGGGCAGGCCGATAAACGCCCAGGTTTCGCCTTCATCAACTGACTTATACATACCCACCCCTGCCGAAACATTACCCCGCGGACAGGCCGAGCCGGTGCCCACATAAACAATATTGTAATCGGCAGGAGCCACGGCAATGGCGCCAATAGAGCCGGCTGCCAACTGCCCATCCGACACATTGCGCCAGGTGGTGCCGGCATCGGTGGTCTTCCACACCCCGCCCCCGGTAGCACCCATGTAAAATTCAAAAGGCTTTTGGATGACCCCAGCCACCGCAGTGGCACGCCCACCCCTGGTGGGACCAACGGCACGATAGTTCACCCCACTGATCAGGGCAGGGTCTATGGTCTGCACAGGGGCTTTGGCTTTCTTGTGGCTGCGTTTTTTCTGGGCATTGCCGGCCACCGACAGCAGGCAGGCAAGGGCGATAAGGCAAGGTATGTTTTTCATAACATTTTTACCGGCAAATTAACTTTTTATTCGCTTAAA
>JALSJF010000138.1 GCA_026989505.1 Cyclobacteriaceae bacterium | reverse complement strand
AGAATAGATAACAAAAAAGGCGAGAAGATTTCGATAGACAGGGTTACGCATATAGAGGGAATAGATCAAAAAGGCAAATACAGGTATTTTAAACCTATATTTTTAAAAAATAAAGAAATTTGGGGAGAACGCACCTTTACTTCAAACAGAATAAATCTTTACTATTCCAACATTTTCAGTAGCACATGGGATGCCGCATATAAGACTAAATACTTTCAATATTCAAAAGACAATGCGCCATTGCAAAAATTAACTTACGCCAATTTAAAAAAAGACCTTTCAGACAACCTTAACGCTCTTGCTTATATCAAAAAGGGGAACAAGCTACGCATTACGCAACTTGTTTTATATGGACTTGGGGCTGCACTTGTTGTTGCCGGAACTGTTGATGGCCTTAGCAGTAATGGGTTAAGTAGCCCCAATAATCCAGCAATAAAGACACCTCCTGCCTTTATTGCTGGCGCTATTGCATTAACAATACCTTGGTTCTTAAATAAACCCAAGCAAGACAACTTTGTTAAAGCAATAAAAGCATATAATTAACACGTTTGCCAACAACTATATGCCCTAGGGGGCGCTGAAAGCTACCCCGAAAAATTCATAGGAATTTTCCGGGGTAGGAAAACATTGGCGGAAGTACCAGAAGTTTATTGATCAGCCATCACGCACCGTACGAAAATAGAGCAACAGCAAGCAGAATCCCGTACGTACAAGTTGGCATCAACACAAAATAAGAGCGCCAGGAAGCTATCGGCTGTTTAGCGAAAATCGTGAATAATGAGGTAAATTAACCGCCAAACGATTGTTTGTCAGTTAATTACATCAGCCCTGTGGGCGAAAAACTCATAGGAATTTTCCGGGTTAAAAAACAACAATTGTTTTCCCCGGCAAACCGGCTTTCTGCATTTCCTTGATGGCATTTTCAACCTGCGCAAACGGGTAGCGCCTGCTGATCAAAGGGGTTATCTGGTGTTTCTCCACAAACGCCACCATAGCCTTAAATTCTTCATCGTTGCCCATGGTAGAGCCCTGGATGGTACCCTGTTTCCAGAACAGGCGGTACAGGTCGAGGTGGGTGGGCAGGCCGTTGCTGGCACCATAAAAGACAATTTTACCGGCCGGGTTAAGTAAGTGAATGAGGTCATTAAACGGGTCGCCTCCGGCACTGTCGATAATTAAATCAAAGCCACCGGCCTGCATGGAGGCGGTTTCTATCCAGTTTTGCTGCCGGTAGTTAAAGGCGTGGGTGGCCCCCATCTCTTTGGCTTTGACCAGGTTGCGTTCATGGCCTGAGGTAATGGCCACGGCCGCCCCGGCCGCCCGGGCAAACATAAAAGCAAAATGGGCCACGCCCCCGCCAAAGCCGGAAACCAGTACTTTCATGCCCGCGTTAACCTGCCCATGAAAGAAGCAGGCCCGGTAGGCCGTTAAAGCCGCCAGCGGCAAGGCGGCCGCCTCGTCAAAGGTAAGGTGGGTGGGCATTGGCTGCAGGCGGTCGGCCTTAACCACTACATACCCGGCAAACGTGCCATGGGTGGGCATGCCCAGGATAGTGTAGGTTTTGCCCTGCACAGCCGGATTGGGCCCCCAGTTGATATTAGGGTTGATAATTACCGCTTTGTGGAGCCAGGTTTTACGCACCCCGGCACCGGTCTCATCCACTACACCGGCCCCATCGGACCCCAACACTACACCCGGCACAATGCCCGGGTACTTACCGGCACTTATCCAGTAATCGCGTTTGTTTACCGCAGCGGCTTTAAGTTTTACCCTTACTTCGCCATCCCCGGCATGCGGTTCTGCCATTTCGGTAAGGGCTATGGTATTATTCTCCCCAACAATCAAGGCTTTCATAGGCCGTGTTTTTAGCGGCTATAATATTACAAAGAAAGGCAATGGAATTCAATCAAAGGAACACTATTTACACCAGCCGGTACGTACGGCAAAAATTTCCTGTAGCCTTATTTTGCAAACCCTTCCTCCATAAGCCGCGCTTTTTTAAAGAGCACATTGTTTTCCAGATGGATGTGCATCCGCAGGTTCTCGTCAAGGGCCCGAAGTTCATTGTAATAGTGCCTGATATCTTCGTCACACCCTTGGGGACAGGTATAGTTATGGGTTAATTCACGCAAGGCATTAAGCTTGTCGGTAGAGTCTTTATGGTCATCCAGCATCGTAGCCACACTTTTCTTCACTTTGCCAAAAGAAGGCGGACGGGGGATTTTGCCCTTGGCCACCATATGTTCCATATATTCAAGGTAGGGGAACAACACTTTTTCCTCTTGCAGCATGTGCGGGGCCAGGTGGTCAAAAACCGATAAAAGTTGTTCGTGAATTTGCTCTATTTCGGCCGAATCATGCTCTTTTTTAATTTTGCGCGATAACGCTGTTAATTCACTGATTTTATCCCGTAAATGTTCGTGATATTCATTTCTGATAATTTCACTGATCTCGCTTAACGACAGGTCATTATAATCAACACCCGTCACAGGTTCTTTATCCGTTACCATTTCCAACGATGTTAAATAATTCAGGTTTTGTTGTCAATTAATTACAATCTTGTAAAATGCGCAGTAAAATGCCGCAAAAATTCAGGTTCATAGGTTATTTTAAAGCCCTTGCTCGAAGATTTTCCGTCCAGCAGTTCGGCAAAGGTTTCCACCACATAGTCGATATGGCTTTGGGTGTAAACCCTGCGCGGGATTGCCAGGCGTACCAAATCCATTGGGGCGGGGATCAGTTTCCCTGCCCCGTCATACTTGCCAAACATTACCGAGCCAATTTCCACGGCCCTGATGCCGCCTTTAAGGTATAAATCGGCTACCAGTGCCTGGCCGGGAAATTCCTCTACGGGGATATGGTCATAAAATGCCCGGGCATCTACGTACACGGCATGGCCACCCACCGGTTTTACGATAGGGATACCCATTTGCGTAAGCTTATTGCCGAGGTAGGCCGTGCTTACTATCCGGTAGTTCAGGTAGTCGGGGTCAAAGACTTCCTCCAGCCCGATGGCAATGGCCTCCATATCACGGCCGGAGAGGCCACCGTAGGTAACAAAGCCTTCGGTGATGATCAGCATGCTGGTGCAGGCGTCCACTATGGCCTTATCTTTAAGGGCCAGGAAACCGCCCATATTCACCAGCGCATCTTTTTTGGCGCTCATTATGCAGCCATCGGCCAAACGGCACATTTCGCGGGCAATATCTTTATAGGCTATATCCTGGTAGCCCTCCTCGCGCTGGCCGATAAAGTAAGCATTCTCGGCAATCCGGCAGGCATCAAGGATGAACAGTACCCCGAATTTATCGCATACCTGGCGTACCTCACGGGCATTTTCCATGCTCACCGGCTGGCCTCCCCCACTATTGTTGGTTACCGTTAAGATTACTGCCCCGATATTTTCGGGCCCGTATTTTTGTATATTCTCCACCAACAAGTCAATCGCAATATTCCCTTTAAAAGGGTGCTCTGTTTCAGGGTGCTTGCCAACCTCGGTAAGGCAATCAATGGCCGTGGCCCCGGTATATTCAATATTGGCGCGGGTAGTATCAAAATGGGTGTTGCTCAAAAAATATTTACCCTTGCCGCCCAAATAAGCGTACAGGATACGCTCGGCCGCCCGCCCCTGGTGGGTAGGCAGAATATGCTCAAAGCCGGTAAGGTCGGTAATGGCGGCCTTCATTTTCAGCCAGCTTCTGGCCCCGGCATAGGATTCATCCCCCTGCATGATGCCGCCCCATTGCCGGGCACTCATGGCCGAAGTGCCGCTGTCGGTTAATAAATCAATAATTACCTTCCCCGATTCGAGCAGGAAAGTGTTGTAATGGGCCTCTTTTAAATATTGCTGGCGTTGCTCCTCCGTTGATAACTCTATGGGCTCAACTACCTTAATGCGGAACGGCTCAATTATAGTCTTGGGCATTTGTTTTATACTCTTCCTAATCTGACAAAGATATGGGGATGCTTAAACCTTACTCATGATTTAAATCAGGTTTTAAAAAATATTAAAATCCTTGATTTTAGCTCATTTAAGGATAAAATGATACTTTTCGAGGGTTAAACACCAATTATTTACACACCGTAGCCGCCATGGCAAAATGCCGTTTACCGTTCAGGTAAATACGGTCATCTTTTATTTCGAGCTTTACCTCCAGGGGCGGCCGTTTTTCATAAGTAAGTGTAAGGATGCCGGTAGCCCCTGCCGAGGTAGTTTGCCAGGTGCCTTTTTGGGTGCCTTTATATTGTTTTGCCTGGTCTTTCAACAAGCCGGAACGTTTTAGCTTAGTGGTAAAGGTGCCATCGGGGCATAGCCAGATATCATTTTCGGCTTTGGCGTGGGGCACATAATCATAATTGAGCAGGTGCTTGCCTGCGAGGAACTCATGCCAGTTGAAATCGCTGTAATCGGCCTCCCGGTCAGGTACTACCCAGGTGAGACTGTCCATAAAGTGGTACAAGGCCGTTTGCATCTGCTCAAACCCTTGCGGGGAACCCAGCAACACAGCCGTAAGGCACTTGCCATAGGGGCCGCAACGCACCTCCAGGTAGCCTTTGGCATCCGAGGTTTTTTCTGTCAGCATGAGCATGGTAGCGAGGGAGGCCCCCCGCTTAAATATTTTACCCTCTGATTTGAGGGTATTGCCGTTGCCCAGGGGTAAACCCTTACGCAGGCTTTCTTTCAGGTCTTCTTCGCTCAACCGGTCATCCCCGGCCACATAAATTTCCCCGTTGGCGCCATCCTCAGGCAGCAGCAGAAAAATCTCACTATCGCGGGGCAACACCCCCGACCACCCTGGCGGCACCACTGATTTAGCGCCTATGCCGGCAGCATACAACGCTTCCCCGGCCACATATTGCTTACTTGGCCGGAGGTTGGCCTGACCATAAAGCGCGGGGGCCAGGCATACCCATAACACCTGTATAAAAAATTTGCTCTTTATCATCATCAATCAATTGAACGGCAAAATAAGCAAATGGTTAACCAAGTCAAAACCTTTAGAATGGTGCCGGGCCCTCAGCACCCGGGGTATCCTCCTGCTCCGGGGGCGGGCTGTCACCGTTGGCCTTACTGGGCAGGGTTATGGTATCAAAATCACTGCCGGCAGCCCCTTGCGGGAAGGTGCCATACCCGCTGTCACCGGCAAAATCAAGGTCGGTAAATTTGGTGTACTTGCCAATAAACTTGAGGTTCACTGTTTCGAGGGAGCCATTACGGTGCTTGGCGATGATAATCTGCCCCATACCGGTGGTGGGCATGCCCTGCTCATCTTCGGTAATATTATAATATTCCGGCCGGTAAAGGAACATCACAATATCGGCATCCTGTTCTATGGAGCCTGACTCACGCAAGTCCGACAGTTGCGGGCGTTTGTCGCCCCCACGGGTTTCCACCGCCCGGCTCAACTGCGACAGGGCAATTACCGGCACTTCCAATTCTTTGGCCAGCCCCTTAAGCGCCCGCGAAATAGAAGCGATCTCCTGTTCACGGTTGCCAGCCCCGCGGTTGGCATCGCCACTCATCAACTGCAGGTAATCGATGATGATCAACTCAATATTATGCTGGGATTTCAACCTCCGGCATTTGGCCCGTAGCTCCAGGATGGTCAGGGCCGGGGTGTCATCAATAAAAATGGGGGCGTTGGTAATCTTTTTGGTTTTATGGATGAGCTGCTGCCATTCATACTCTGCCAGATTGCCTTTTTTGATTTTATCGCTCTCCAGTTCAGCCTCGGCAGAGATAAGCCGGTTAACCAACTGCACCGATGACATCTCCAGCGAGAATATGGCCACCGGCTTGTGAAAATCTACAGCCGCATTGCGCATGGCCGAGACCACAAAGGCGGTTTTACCCATGCCCGGACGGGCGGCCAGGATAATCAGGTCTGATTTTTGCCACCCGGAGGTAACCCGGTCGAGGGCGGAGAAACCTGTAGGCACCCCGGTAAGGCCATCCTTATGGTCTTTGCGGGCTTCCAGTTCATTGAGGGCCTCGCCCATGATCGTCCGCATATCTTCATAATTCTTGCGGATATTCTGTTCCGACACCTCAAACAAAGCGCTCTCAGTACGGTCGAGGAGTTCAAACACATCGGTGGTATCCTCATAGGCATCGTGCTGAATTTCCCCGGCTACCCTGATCAGCTCACGTTTGATGGCCATTTCGGTGATAATCCGGGCATGGTATTCCACATTAGCAGCCGAATTTACCTTGGTTGTCAGGGCCGTAACCGCATAAGCGCCCCCTACCTGCTCCAGGGTGCCGTCTTTGCGTAGCTGGTTGGTTACGGTAAGTAAGTCAATCGGCTGGCTGTCATTAAACAGAGTGCGGATGGCATCATAAATGAGGGCATGGGCATCTTTATAGAAGCTCTCCGGCTTTAAGATGTCTATCACCGAGGACAAGGCATCTTTCTCCAGCATCAAAGCCCCGAGAACGGCTTCTTCCAACTCTATGGCCTGGGGAGGAACTTTGCCTATACTTTCACCTGATGGCGCGGTGATTTTTTCTGATTTATAACCGATACGTATAGGCGCTCTTCCCTGGTCTTTCATTTAGTTGTGTTTGAGGTTAGGTTGCAATGAAGTTTCAAACCTAAGTAATTTACCCTACCCTGTAAACGAAATCCACCCCTATTTATTAACAATTGGCCCCGTGTTTTCCACAAGTTTTAAACATCAAAAAAGCAGCGAAAAATATATGTTTGCTAATCAGCGAGTTGTGCCGTACCGGTCAACTTTATACTCTAACAAAGCCCTGATTTCGTCCTCAATAAAAGTAATCAATATTTAGCTGAAGGACTATTTGCCGCTGGCTTTTGCCTTAATTATGGCCAGCAGTTGCCGGCCCTCTGCCGAACCGGGCTGAAGTTGCAGGCCGGTTTCCAGCGTTTGCCCGGCCTGCAGCAGATCGCCCCGGATATAATAAAGATTGGCCAGGTTATAATAGGCCCGGAAGTTGGCCGGGGCCAGGTTAATGGCTTTCTCCATGTCGGCAATGGCTTCATCTACCTTGCCCATCTCATACTGCAACAGGCCCCGCAGGTAATAGCCCCGGCCGTAGGCGGGTGCCAGCAAAACAAGCCGGTTTAAGGTAGCCAGCGCCCGGTCATTGCGGCCGGCAATGCTGTAGGCAGTAGCGAGGTTGGGGTAAACCGGGGTAAGCAACGAATCCATTTGCAGGGCCTTTTCGTATTCTTTGACCGCCTGCGCGTTTTTATCCTGCCGGAAGTAGTAATCGCCCAGTTGCAGCCGGCCTAAGGGGAAATCGGCATTGGCCCGCAGCATAGCCTCCAACTCAGCCCGGGCCCGCAGCGCCTGCCCCCGCTCCCCGGTTGGCAAGCCATCCAGGCTGACATCGGCCATCAGCCGGGCAGCCGCTATACGCACAACCCGGGCCTGGTCGTCAACAAATTTAACCGCCAGGCTGGCCCGTTGGTCCATCGGAAAGGGCTGAAACTTTTGCAGGGCATTGGCCCGCACCAAAGCCGCGGAGTCTTCTAAGGCCGCCAGCAACATACTGTAATCGGCTTCATCGCCCACTAACGGGTAATATTCCAAAGCCGTGGCCCTGGCAATAGCCGGGTACTGCAACTGCTGAATAAACTGCACTACTTCCTGCCGTGTTTCCTCATCATAGGGTGGATTGGCTGCCTTGAGCAAGTGGCCGGAAAAATGCTCCGGGCGTTCCTTGCCATACCATTGTTCAATCCAGCCGGCCGCCCACTGGTCCTGCATATCGCGGTGGCAGCCGGTGCAGGCATTGGGTGTACCGTACTGCACACTTTGATCGGGGCGCGGCACCCTGAAACTATGATCGCGCCTGAAATCGTTGCCCATATACACCTTGCCGGTCATGTGGCAGCTTACACATTGAGCCGCTTCGCTATCCGGAGCATGAAAATGATGATCAGGGGAGTCATAGGTTACGGCATGGCACTGCAGGCAAAGCAGATTACCCTTATAGTGTAGCTTAAGCGAATGCGGCTTGTGGCAGTTGGTACAGCGCACATTATTATGAAACATTTTACTCTGCACAAAAGAGCCAAACACATAATCTTCATCGCGTACCTGGCCATCGGCATAGTAGTATTCGGAGCTGATGGTTTGCAGGCGGAACTGATCATCAAAAGCCACATCGGGGCGCATGACCGGGGTGAGCTTTACCCTTCGGGCATGGCAGCCGGCACATTGGTTAAACTGTGCTGACCGTTCCCACCCCAACACCTTCACCTGCGGGTCCCCTACGGGGTTGCTACTTCCGGCCCAGTTTAAATGCTGGCGCCCGGGCCCATGACAAGCCTCGCAGCTTACATTTACAGCAGCATAGGTAGTGTTAAAGGTGTCTGCACGCAGGTCATAGTTTTTCTGCAGGTTGGTGGAATGACATTCGGCACACATGGTGTTCC
Source organism: Cyclobacteriaceae bacterium (assembly GCA_026989505.1). GTDB lineage: Bacteria > Bacteroidota > Bacteroidia > Cytophagales > Cyclobacteriaceae > S012-113. Next base: position 9,317 of record JALSJF010000138.1, on the reverse strand, counting down.
AGCGTTGCCCGCCCCCCGTCCAGTGCAGCCAGTCGTTGGCGGCAATGCCTTGTCCGGCATATTGGTTAAACCATTTTTTTTCTACGGTATCCCAGCTTGCCCGCAGCACCTGGTATTTGCCATCAGGAAACCGGATAAGGTATTGCTGCAAGGGCGTGACGCCAAAGGTATAGGCAATGTTAAACGCATGCTCCCGGCCAGCTATATTCGTGCGCACATAAAAGGCGGTATCCTGGCGGTAGAAAAAAAAGGTGTCGCCATCGGCTGTAAAACTGGCGTTGTTAAAATCCCCCAGCACCGTTGAATCGTTGGGCCGTTGCATGGCCCGGTCATGGTGCGAGCCGCGCCAGTCATTATACTGGGCGGTATGGCAGGCAAGGCAAGCCTTATCGCCTACATAGGCAGGGTTGGCCGGTGTAGGGCCGGTAGGGTATTCAGCCCCCCCCTGCCGGTTGCAGGAAATGGAATATATGCTAACAAGGAAGAGTACCAGGAACCGGCCCATTTTACCAGTGAATAAAATACGCCAACAATGATAGTGATTAAAGTTGGCAATGCTAACAGTTCCCGGCCCTGCTTCCGGCAGATTTTGCAGATCATAAACGGCTTCCTTTTGCATCTTTTGTTAGCACCATGAGCATATTTAACGTTAAATCTTGTAATTTTCTGACCGACCGGTAAAAACATACTTTATGAAGAATATTTTTTCAGGCCTGATGCTATTATTTTTTGCCTTTACGGCCACCGCCAATGAGACTGACAGTTTAAAAAACCTGCTGCAAGCCAACCTGCACGATACGGTAAAATTTACCCTCCGCAACCAATTGTTCCGGCAGTTGATCTATCAAAATACCGATTCGGCCTTTTACTTTCTGAGCCGGCAAGCCCCCTTGCTCAGGCGGCAAGACTTCATGCAGGTTGTCAGCCCGGTAAACATCATCGATTATTACAATAACCTGGGCATTTATTATAAAACCATCGGCAAAAACGATTCGGCCATAGCCAACTACAACAAAGGCTATACCCTGGCCCAGGAGGCAGGTAAACAAAGCCGGGCAGCCATTGCCCTGAATAATATCGCCAATATTTACTACCTCAAGGGTGATTATAATATCTCCCTTGACTACCACCTGCAAAGCCTGGGCATTCGCCAGCAAGTGGCCGATACCATGGGCATGGCCATGTCGTACGGGAATATTGCTATCCTTAACCAGGCCATGAAAAAGTATGATGAGGCCCTAACCTATTACACCCTGGCCAGCGACCTGTTTACCACAACCACCAATCAAAGGGCCATTGCCTGGACCTACCGAAATATGGGCAGTATCTACCTCGACACCAAGGATTACCCGAAGGCCATCAGCAGCCTGACCAAAAGTACCGAACTGTGCAGCCGGCTGAATGATATCTCGGGGCTGAAATATAGTTTGCTTAACCTGGCGATGGTCTATCTCGGTAAGTTTGAAACGACCGCAGAAACAGCGGCCCTTGACAGCGCCAGTTATTATTTTGACCAATTAGCCGCCTGGCAACAAAATTCTTTTGATAAGCGCATAGAAATCAATTACCTTATCTACCGGGCCAGGGCAAAGACTTATCGCTCATCCTTTCATGAGGCTATTGCCCTGCTTGATGAGGCCGCGGCTTTGCTGCAAGACAGCGACATGAAGAACGAGATGAAAGAACTCCATGAAACCAAATCGGCTGCCTATGAGGGGTTACAGCACTATGCCAAAGCATTACAACATTATAAAATATTCAAGGTATTAAGCGATACGTTGTTCAACATAGAAAAAGCCCGGGAAATTGGCCAGAAGCAAGCCGAATTTGCGTATGCAGAGAAATTGAAACTGGCCCGGCTTGAGTTTGACAACGCCCAACAAATAACCAAGGTAAAGCAACAGCGGCAGTGGCTGGCCATGGTGGTGTTTATCCTGCTCTTTATTCTCAGTGTTATTTTGTTCTACTACTTTTACCGGCAAAAGACCCAGCTTACCAAACAACTGCAACAAGAAAAGGAAAGCATCCTGCAGAAGTACGACTCGTTGGAAAAAGCGTACAACAGTATCCTGGAAAACCTGGAACATATCCAGCAACAACAGAAACCCCGTACCCCCGTTGAAAAGCCGCTGCCGAGGTGGGTTTCCAAGTTATCCAAGCGTGAGTTGGAGGTGCTTTCCTGTATTGCCATTGGCATGACCGACAAAGAAATTGAAGCAAAACTGTTTATTTCAGTGGCCACCGTACGCACCCATTGCCAGCGTATCTATACCAAACTATTGGTAAGAAACCGGGTAGAAGCCGTAAACCTGGTAAGGGAGTATGGGTTAATCTAAACGGTCTTTTTTCCTGGCCCGGCTATTGGCATAACGGCAATTTCAGGAGAGCTTTCGCAATAACCGTTTATCCACACTTACCTTCATTACCTGGTCAATCGATTCAATCTCTATGGTAAATTTTTTATCGTTATACTCACCACTTAAATAGCCAATGGCACCCCGCAGCGGGCCATCTATTATTTTCACCTGGTCGCCTTTTTCCAAATCTTCTACGGTGTCAATCTCAATGGTCAGCCCCGATTCGATGAACCGTTTGATGGTAGCCAATTCCTGCTCCCGCAGAAAGGCCGGACGGCCGTTGTGGCGGATATTCCAGGTAATGCCGGGGATTTTAAGTATTTCGGCAATATTGGCTTCCAGGTCATGTACAAAAATATATGAGTTAAACAGCGGCACGTCCACTTTTTTCTTGCGGTCGCTCCACTGGCGGAGTACTTTTTGCAGAGGCAGATAGGCCTGAAAACCAAATTTTAGCAAGTTCTTATAGGTGGCTTTTTCGGCCCTGCTTTTGGTATAAAAAACCAGCCACTTTTTTTGCGGTTTCGCTAATGTTTTGACTTCGGTCACGCGGGTATTTTTTTTGCAAAGAAACAACAGTTTTGCTATTGTACCATGTCAGCCGGAACCCGTCAGGTTAGAATATTGCCGTATCACCTGAATCCGGTTTATAACCAGGCTTTGTTTACGCAGAAGAATGGTTTCTTTTTACCAACAGGCTGAAGGCCTGGATTAGGTAATACAAGGGTTAGCCGGAAAACGCCCTGACAGGTAATATAACCGGGGGGGTCCGTGGGATTTCCCGCCTCTCAGGCGAATCAGGCCAAGGCCGCAAACCCCCTGGCCCGCCCCGGGGAGGCACCGGTGGCGGAAAAAAATTTCCGTTGCTAAAATAATATCGTCCGGTTTCGCCAAAATCTTAAATAAACTTTAACTTCGGGAGCCAAACGAATGATCGATGAAGTACGTTAAGTTTTTCCTGTCGCTGGCCATTACCCTGGCCCTGGCCTGTGCCCTGAACACCAAAATAGACCCGGCCCCGCCATTGGGCAAGTTCCTGAACCCGGTGAGCGGCTTCTGGCATACGGCTGTACCGGTGGGTGAGAAACCACCCTCCACCCTAACCCTTGACGGCCTGCAGGCCCCGGTGCAAATCACCTATGACCAATACCTTATCCCGCATATTTTTGCGGCCAACAACCACGACCTGTATTATGCCCAAGGCTATATTACCGCTTACTACCGGCTGTGGCAAATGGAGTTTCAAACCCACTTTGCAGCCGGCCGTATTGCCGAAATTGTGGGCGCCAAAGCCCTTGATCTCGACCGCACGGCCCGCAGAAAAGGGATGGTTTATGCCGCTGAAAATTCGGTTAAGGAGATGATGAAGGTACCGGCTATTGCCGAAGCCGTTAATGCTTATGCCGCAGGCGTAAACCAGTACATCAACAACCTCGATTATGCCGATTACCCCCTTGAATACAAGCTTCTGGATTATGCCCCCGAACCCTGGACCCCCCTGAAGAGCGGCTTGCTGTTGAAATACATGGCCAACGACCTTAACTTTCATGAGCGCGACCTGCAAAACACCAATGCCCTGCAGGTCTTTGGCCGGCAACTTTTTGACCTCCTTTATCCTGACCTGGAAAACCCCGAAGACCCTGTGGTGGCCAAACCGGGCAGATGGGATTTTGCGCCTGTACCACGCCCTACGCAAGCCGACTCCGGTGCCGTGGCCGAACGGATAGGCCGGCAACTCGTAGCCCAGCCCCACCCGGCCAATGGCAGTAACAACTGGGCAGTAGGCCCTCAGAAAACGGCTGCCGGCCATCCTATCCTCAGCAGCGATCCCCACCTGGGCCTTAACCTGCCTTCGTTATGGTTTGTGGCCCAACTGCAAAGCCCGGACGTAAACGTGCTGGGTGCCACCTTGCCCGGGTCGCCTAATGTTATCATCGGCTATAACGACTCTATTGCCTGGGGGGTAACCAATGCGCAGCGCGATTTGGTTGACTGGTACAAAATTACGTTTAAAGATGAGCGCAAAAACGAATATAAGCTTAATGGCCAGTGGGTGAAAAGCCGTAAAAGAGTAGAAGAAATTAAAGTCAGGGATGGAGCAACATTTTACGATACGGTTTACTACACCCATTTCGGCCCGGTGATGTTCGATGACCGCTTCCACCCCGACTCGGAAAAGAAATACTATGCTTTGCGCTGGATAGCCCATGACCCGTCTGAAGAAGCCCTGGCCTTCTACCTGCTTAACCGGGCAAAAAACCACGCGGACTATATGGCCGCCCTTGACCATTATATTTCCCCGGCACAAAATTTCGCCTTTGCGGCCGCCAATGGCGACATTGCCATGCGCATCCAGGGGAAATACCCCAACCGCGCCAAAGAAGAGGGCAAATTCCTGCTTGACGGCACCACAACCGCCCACGACTGGACCTTCATTCCCTTCGAGCATAATGTGATGTATAAAAACCCCGAACGGGGCTTTGTATCTTCGGCCAACCAATACCCTGCCGATACTACCTACCCGTATTATATCCATGCCAAGAGTTACGAAAACTACCGCAACCGCAGGATCAATACTGTGCTGCGGAATGCCGCTAATATCACTCCGCAAACGCTAATGAAGTTGCAAAACGATAATTACAACCTCAAGGCGGCTGAAAGTATGGCTACTTTTCTGGCTGCCCTGGACAGCATTAAAATGAATGCCGCGGAGGTAGAAGCTTTTAACCAACTGGCCGGTTGGGATTTCTATAATAATGTTAATTCTATTGGCGCCAGCTACTACGAGCGCTGGTGGGACATCCTCTACCCCATGGTCTGGGATGAGGTTAAAGAAAGTGAAGTAAGCCTCCCCTGGCCATCTGCCTACACCACCATTAAGCTGCTGGCCACCCACCCCGGCCTGGTTTTGTTTGATATAAAATCAACTCCTGAAAAAGAAACAGCCCGGGAGGTGCTGATAAAATCCTTCCGGCAAATGGCGGCCGAAATGGCCGACATAGCTGCTGCGGATGAAAAGCAATTAGAATGGGCCAACTTTAAAGACACCTACGTAAAACACCTGTTACGCATAGAACCGTTGGGCAGTTACCACATCTCCACAGGCGGTAATCATAATATTGTTAATGCCACCTCGGCCAACCACGGCCCCTCCTGGCGCATGATCGTGGAACTCGACCCGGCCGGGCCCAAGGCCTACGGGGTTTACCCGGGCGGGCAATCGGGCAACCCCGGCAGTTATTTTTACGATAATTATATCGAGAGCTGGGCCCTGGGCAACTACCTGACCCTGCAACTGGCCCGCGCTGCCACCAACATTGACCAACCCCTTAGTAAGCAAACCTTAACCCCCGAAAAACAATGAAATTCTTTATCCAACTCATCCTGGTAACCTTATTTACTTACCTGGCACAGTTAGCTGCACCCTGGTGGGGGGTATTCCTCGCGGCCGGCATAGCCGGCATGGTAGTCAGGGGCAAAGGCATAGCCACTTTTGCAGCCGGTCTGCTGGGCGTGGCCTTACTCTGGGGTGGCCAGCTTTATTTTATTGATGCGGCCAACGAATCGATTTTAAGCACCAAAGTAGCGGCTATTTTTGGCTTGTCGTCCCCTTTTATGCTGATGCTGGCCGCCAGCCTGATCGGTGGGCTGGCCGGAGGGTTCAGCGCCCTTACCGGCAAACTGCTGGTGGATTTAGTTAAAAAGAAACGGGAACAGCATTCGGTTTATTCATAAGGCGGCTGATTCCTGTAGCGGAGGTAGCGGGCAGGTGGTGGCTATAAACAATTTTGATAAGCAAAATAATCTTTAACCCGGAAAATTCACCTTGCACCCTGTGGCCTCTCCTGCCAACCGTTTTCGCCTTACGGACAGGATGGCTTACTTTTGTAAACGGGTGATGTTATCCCTGGTGATTTTAAACTCTACCTCACTGCCGGTCAACAGGTCATCGGTTTCATAATTGATCAACTTAACATCTTCCTGAAAGAACATAATAAAACTACCGTCTGGCTGCTGCTCAAACTGGCTGTAAAGCCCAAGACCGGAGAAGTTATAGTTATCGGCACCATAGGGGATAAAGCCGGGGTAGGCCACGCGGTCATCTTCCACAATAAAAATATGGGTACCCCAACTATAGGTGGTTTCCAGGCTCATGCAGATAATCACCAGGTTGTTATTACCCTCCGCCATAAAGAAGCGCGGCTTTAAGTGCATTGCCCTGGCCTCGCTTTCCACATAATCATAGATATGCTTGCCGGTTTTTTTGCTGACAATGTAAAATTCTTCCAGGTTCTTGTCATCAATAAGGTTAACCCGGTAATTGCCCACCTCATAGGTGATATAATTTTTCTGGCTTTGTTTTCTGGCCGGTTCAATCAGTTGGTCGGTCAGGATGGGCAGCACCTGGGCCAGGCTACTGCCGGCAAAGGAAATTAAGGTCAGGAAAACAGCCGCAGTTTTCATCGTCAGGTATATTTTTCACCGGCCAAACGATACAAAATACTGTTTAAGAGGGATACAATCAAACCAAACAATACGGCCCACCAAAAGCCGTCAATGCGGGTACCATCAACAAAATAATCCGCCAACAGCAGCACCCCGGCATTAATCACAATCAGAAATAACCCCAGGGTAAGCACGGTAATGGGAATGGTAAGGATAATCAATAGCGGCTTTAACACCACATTCAAAATCGACAGCACCAGGGCCAACAGCAAGGCAGCCCAGAACCCATCTACATGCACCCCGGACAGCAGCAGCGAAGTCAGCAGGATAGCTACGGCATTTAAGATTAAGCGGATAATAATGTTCATGGCTACGAATATAGGTATTTTGTGCCTGATCAGGTAGTAAAAGTAGTATAATTTAGGTGTTGGTTATTGGGTATTGCTTATTGGTTTGTGCCTGACTTTTGGTTTTGGTAACGCTGGCGTTATTTCCCTATCTAAAAGGCGGGAAAACACCCGGGAATTCGAAAGGGTTACGGGTTAAACAAAACGCAGGTCGAGCATTTTGCGGATAATAGGCGTAACCAGGATTTCCATAGCCAGGTTCATTTTAGGCCCGGGCACCACAAGGGTATTCCTCCGAGAAATAAACGACCCTTCCACCATCCCTTTCAGGTAAAGCAGGTCAATATCATATTTCATCATCAACTCCTTTTTAATCCTGATGACCACCAGGCTTTCATCCAGGGTGGGGATATCGCGGGCGATGAAGGGGTTGGAGGTATCCACCATGGGCACCCGCTGAAAGTTGATATGGGTACGCGAAAACTGCGGGGTGATGTAATCCACATAATCGTGAATACGCTGCTTGATCGTATCCACCACGGCTTCGGTACTGTAGCCCCGTTTCTGGCGGTCGCGCTGAATCTTCTGGATCCACTCCAGGTTGATGATCGGCACCACGCCCATCAGCAGGTCCACATAAGGCGCCACTTCCGGCACCCCGCCATGCAGGCCTTCGTAAAAAAGGATATCCGAATCTTCATCAATATCCTCCCAGGGGGTAAAGGTGCCCGGCCCCTGCCCCCACGCCCGGGCATCTTCCTCAGAATGCAGGTAATACCTGCGTTTGCCCCGGCCCGATTGGCGGTAGGTTTTAAACAAATCGGCCAGTTCGGGAAAAAGGTTGGCATCGGCACTAAAGTGGCTGAGCCGTTTCCCTTTGGCTGCATATTCGGCCACCGCCTCTTTCATTTCCTGGCGGTTATATTTGTGAAAGCTGTCGCCCTCAATAAAAATAGCCTTAATGCCTTCGCGTACAATCACATCGCCAAAGGCGGCTTTTACCGTGCTGGTACCGGCCCCGGATGAGCCGGTAATGGCCACCACAGGATGACGGAATTTTCTCGGTGTCATAGTACTAAATTTAAGGTTAGCTTAGTGATTAAAAATTTCTATTGCTCTTAGGTTACCGGCAATGTTGGTTTTACGAATAAAAAAATCAGCCCAAATTCCTCATGAAAATCATAGTGATGTAAATTAACCGCCAAACACCTGTTTACCCGTTAATTACATCAAATCAAGCCTGTTTTTTTACAGGTATATCCTCTTCTGCCTGGCCCTGAAACACCCGGCTGGCGGCAATATCTTCGTAGTCTATTTCGCTTAATTCTTTGGCCGTCAACTCAACATCACCTTTCTTAAACAAGCGGTTAGCTTGTCGCAGGATAGTCCTGTCGAGCCCGTTGCGAATAGACCGGGCATTGGCAAAATGCGGTTGCTTCCTGCGTTTGGCGATATACTCCTTTAAAATCCCTTCGGCATTCTTGCTTAAGCTATAGTTCTGCTCTGCCAGCATTTTCAGGGCAATTTCATACAACTCCTCATCGGAATAGTCCGGGAAATCAATATGGTGCGCCACCCGCGAGCGAAAGCCGGGGTTTGAGCGGAAAAACTTATCCATCTTATCGGCATAGCCGGCCAGGATTACCACCAGGTCATCGCGCTGGTCTTCCATTACCTGCAAGAGTATTTCACCTAGATTGAGCGATTTGTGTATAAAATAAAAAGAGAAGTCTTGCTTAACGATCTGTTAATGAGTATATTAGGGTTGTTAAAAGAAAAACACACCCATCACTTTTTAAGTGAACAAGACTTTCTTTTTTATGAGCACTAATATAACAAAAATCGGGATAACAAACGATAAAATTTCAGGCCGGGGCGGACTTCCCCTATTTCTGCGCTACATTGAGACCGCAGGGTTGTATAAGTTGATGTCCTCCACAATTCTTTCCTTATTTTCAGTAGGCGCCAAGGGTTTAGGATTGCACCAGTTCCTAAAGCAAATGTTTGCATTTTTCATTGATGGGACAGATATGTCTATTGCAAGTTTTGATAACAAGAGAAAAGATGAAGGATATGCGGCTTTGTTAGAAAACAAGACCGATGAAATGGCTTCATCTCACCAGATAAAACGTTTTTTCATAAAGATTTCCGTTGTTTCCAATTTCAT
>JALSJF010000137.1 GCA_026989505.1 Cyclobacteriaceae bacterium | reverse complement strand
CAAATGCAAAAATTGATGGCGGCTGTTTATGCGCGCCAGGAGGCGGCTGACCGGGCAGCAAAGTTTACCATCGGGATTACCTTTGCCTTAGTTGTGATAATCTTTGCGGTGGTTTACTGGTGGTGGATAAAAAACCGATGAGAACAAATAAAAAACCCCGGAACGGCTATGGCCCCGGGGGTTTCTTCCAGGGTTTATATCACCCCTTCCAATACGTCTTTAATGGGTACCCGCTTACCATCTTTAAACGGCACAATCCAGGCATCTTTAACGCCCATTTCACGCAAATACTTTTTAAAGGTGTCGGCTTCCCAATAGTCACGGAAGAAGCCCACGGTAATTTTTTGCAGGCCGTTCTCGTCTTGTCCGCTAAACATCGGGTTATTATCGAAGAATTTCGACATATCCTTTTTAGCAAAGGCCCCGATCTGCACCTTAAACACCACCCCGTCCATTGACATAGGCGATGGCTGGGCAGCCGGCTTGTTCCCCAAAGCCGCCCGGGCTTGTTGCTCGGCTTCTTTGGCAGCAGCTACCTGCACCTGCATACGGGTAACCTGGTCCTGCAGCTCAGCAATTTTGGCATCCTTATCGCCCATCTGCGATTGCAGGGTGGATAACTGCCGTTTGGTCGTGCTTAACTGGCTCTTTAACGTGGAATTCTCCTCAACAAGGTTCTTAAACCCTTCCAGGTCTTTCTTGTACGCCTTGTACTTGGTTTTCCATTCTTTTTTCTCTGCTTTCGACAATTGAGCCGATGCCGAGAAGCCAATTAACAGACTTAGTGTTAGTACCAATAGTTGTTTCATCACAGTTTTGTTTCGGTTTTCGTTATAAAACTACTAAAATAAATCCATTTAAAGCAAATCGGCAACGTATATCAGTCTTCTAAAGAGCCAATCATTTTCGCAGGATCCACCCATTTATCAAATTCCTCGGCCGAAAGGTAACCCAGGTTAAGGGCTTCTTCCTTCAAGGTGGTGCCGTTTTCGTGAGCTGTTTTGGCAATTTTAGCCGCTTTTTCGTAACCTATGTGCGTATTTAAGGCGGTAACCAGCATCAGCGAATTATCCAGGTTTTGCTTCAAGCGCGGGTAGTTTGGCTCTATACCCACGGCACAATTATTGTTAAACGAAACACAGGCATCGCCCAGCAGGCGGGCCGAGGCCAGCAGGTTGCTGGCCATGAGCGGCTTAAAAACGTTCAACTCATAGTGGCCGGTCATGCCGCCCACACTCAGGGCCACATCGTTGCCCAGTACCTGAGCGCATACCATGGTCAGGGCTTCGGCCTGGGTAGGGTTAACCTTGCCGGGCATAATAGACGAGCCGGGCTCATTGGCCGGAATAATTATCTCGCCAATGCCGCTGCGGGGGCCGGAGGCCAGCGAGCGGATGTCATGGGCTATTTTCATCAGGCTTACCGCCAGTTGTTTAAGGGCGCCATGGGTCTCTACCAGGGCATCATGGGCGGCCAGGGCCTCAAATTTATTTTCTGCCGACACAAAGGGCAGGCCGGTTAAGTCGGCAATATGCTGGGCTACCCGTTTGGCGTACCCCCGGGGGGTGTTAATACCGGTACCTACCGCTGTACCCCCAAGGGCCAGTTCCGACAGGTGGGCCAGGGTGTTTTTCAGCGCCCTGAGGCCGTGGTCGAGTTGCGACACATAGCCCGAAAACTCCTGCCCCAGGGTAAGCGGAGTGGCATCCATCAGGTGGGTGCGGCCAATTTTAACGACCTCTTTAAAAGCAGCCGATTTCTGCTTTAAAGTATCCCGCAGCTTTTCCACCCCGGGGATGGTGGTTTCCACGACCATCTTATAGGCAGCAATATGCATGCCGGTGGGGAAGGTGTCGTTTGAGGATTGCGACTTATTAACGTCATCGTTGGGATGGATGTAACGCTCGCCTTCGCCAAGTTTGTTGCCCAGCAGCACGTGTGCCCGGTTGGCAATCACCTCGTTTACATTCATGTTCGACTGGGTGCCGGAACCCGTTTGCCAGATCACCAGGGGAAACTGGTCATCTAGCTTGCCGGCCAGGATTTCATCACAAACCCGGGCAATCAAATCGCGTTTATCCTCGGGCAGCACCCCCAACTCGCAGTTGGTAATGGCGGCCGCCTTTTTCAGGTAGGCAAAGCCGTAAATGATTTCCAGCGGCATCTGGTGTTTGGGGCCGCCAATTTTAAAGTTTTCAAATGACCGTTCGGTTTGTGCCCCCCAATATTTATCGGCCGGAACGTTAACCTCACCCATGGTGTCTTTTTCAATTCTGTATGCCATGATTTCTTCCGTTTTTTTATCCTAGACTTCTTACTGCCTGCAAGAAAATATCAGGACAAATTTACGAAGAAAGCCCACAAAACAGGTGGCCTTGCCGGGCTAATACACAGGCCTGGGCGCCTTTGTATAGATTAGTAAAAAAGGCGCATTTTCCAGGCAAAATCCCACAGCACCACCCCAATGCTGACAGCAATATTTAAGGAGTGTTTGGTGCCTTTTTGCGGGATTTCTATGCAGCCGTCAACCAGGGCCATGGCGGCATCACCCACCCCTTTTACCTCGTTGCCAAATATCAGGGCATATTTTGCCTGCGCCTGGGGCTGAAATTCATGTAACATCACACTTCCGCGGGCCTGTTCTATGGCCAGCACCCGGTAGTTCTCCTGCTGTAGCCGCGCGATAGCGGCAGGGGTATCAGCAACATATTCCCAGGGTACCGAATCGGTTGCCCCCAGGGCGGTTTTATGGATGTCGCGGTGCGGGGGTTGGGCCGTAATGCCGGTAAGGATAACCTTTTCAATCAAAAAGGCATCGGCTGTGCGAAAGGCAGAACCAATATTGTTCCGGCTGCGGATGTTATCAAGCACTACGGTCACCGGGGTTTTGGCGGCTGCTTTATACTCCGCCTCCGTAATTCTCGGTAGTTCTTCGTTTTTTAATTTCTGCATTAATTTAGTGGTTAAGGAGGCAAAGTTCAGCAAAAAAATTACGGAACTTTGCCTAAGTTTACATCTTAATTCCCCGATTAATTTATGGCCAAAGGCAAGGCAAGTAAGGAAACCCCGCTCATGAAGCAGTATAATGCCATCAAGGCAAAATACCCGGGCGCCCTGTTGCTGTTCAGGGTGGGCGATTTTTATGAAACCTTTGGCGAAGATGCGGTTACGGCCAGCAAAATCCTGGATATTGTCCTGACCAAAAGGGCCAACGGCTCGGCTTCGGAAGTTGAATTGGCGGGCTTCCCGCACCATGCCCTTGATACCTACCTGCCCAAACTGGTACGGGCCGGCAACCGGGTAGCCATTTGCGATCAACTGGAGGACCCCAAAGCGGTAAAAGGCATTGTTAAACGCGGGGTTACCGAGTTGGTTACCCCGGGGCTGTCGTTTAATGATAATGTGCTGGACAAAAAAGCCAATAATTACCTGGCTTCGGTTTATTTTGGCAAGGACCCTACCGGCATTGCTTTTTTAGACCTTTCTACCGGAGAGTTTATGGCGGCCGAAGGCTCCAATGCCTATGTGCAAAAACTCATCCAAAGCTTTAACCCGGCTGAAATTGTCTATGCCAAAGGACAAAAAGAACTTTTTTCCCGGGTTATCGGCCCGGAACACATAGCCTATGCCCTTGACGACTGGGTATATGGGGAAGACTATGGTTATGAAACCCTTACCGGCCACTTCGGCACCAATAACCTGAAAGGTTTTGGTATGGAGAATATGCCGCTGGCCATTGTAGCGGCCGGGGCAGTGTTGTATTACCTGCAGGAAACCGAACATAAGGAGACCGGCCATATTTTGTCAATCTCACGGATAGCCGAAGAAAAATATGTCTGGTTAGATAAATTTACCATCCGTAACCTGGAACTGGTCTATCCGCAGGCGGATACCGGTATCCCGCTGATTGACATCCTGGACCAGACGGTAACACCCATGGGCGGGCGGATGATGAAAAAATGGCTGGTGCTGCCCCTGAAAGAAAGAGCTGCCATTGAACACCGCCTGGAGGTAGTGCAGACCTTGCTGGAAAACGAGGGGTTACGGACAACCATTCTTGGCCACCTCAAACAAATAGGCGACCTGGAGAGGCTGATCTCGAAAGTGGCGGTAGGCAGGATTAACCCGCGGGAGTTGCTGCTGCTGAAAAAAGCCATGGCTGAAACCCTGCCGATTAAGGCCGCTATGGAGGCGTCAGGCCATACAGCGCTCAAGCAATTTGCCGACCAGCTTAATAACTGCAAACTCATGCAGGAACGGCTGGCCGAACAATTAAGCGATGAGGCCCCGATGCTGGTGCACCAGGGGGGCATCATCAAAGACGGGGTAAATACCGAACTGGATGAACTGCGGGCCATTGCCTATTCGGGGAAAGATTTTTTGGTGAAGATCAGGGAGCGGGAAGTGGAGCGTACCGGTATTTCTTCGCTGAAGATAGCTTATAATAAGGTTTTTGGTTATTACTTAGAGGTAAGCAATGCCCATAAAGATAAGGTTCCCCCCGAGTGGATACGCAAACAAACCCTGGTAAATGCCGAGCGCTATATTACCGAGGAGCTTAAAGTGTACGAAGAAAAAATATTAAATGCCGAGGATAAACTGCTGGCCATAGAGCAAAAGCTTTTTCAGGAGTTGGTAGCTTATGCAGGCGAATATGTAAACCATATCCAGCAAAATGCCCGTATCCTGGCCACGGTTGATGCCCTGATTTCATTTGCCCTGGTGGCACAGAAAAACCGCTACTGCCGGCCGCAAACAACCGATGGCGATCGTATAGAAATTAAGGCCGGGCGGCACCCGGTAATTGAAAAAAGCCTGCCGCTGGGCGAGGCCTATGTGCCCAATGATATTTTTGTTGATAATAATTCTCAACAAATAATAATTATTACCGGGCCTAATATGTCGGGCAAGTCGGCCCTGTTACGACAAACCGCCCTGATTGTGCTGATGGCGCAAATGGGCAGTTTTGTGCCGGCTGCCCGTGCCGAAATTGGCCTGGTGGACAAGGTGTTTACCCGGGTAGGGGCTTCGGACAACTTATCCCAGGGGGAATCTACCTTTATGGTAGAAATGACCGAAACCGCCAGTATCCTCAACAACCTGTCGGCCAAAAGCCTGATTTTAATGGATGAAATTGGCCGGGGCACCAGCACTTACGATGGCGTGGCCATTGCCTGGGCCATTGTAGAGCACCTGCACAACAATCTGCACGCGCGGCCGAAAACCTTGTTTGCCACCCACTATCATGAGCTCAACCAGCTGGCCGATGACCTGCCCCGGGTAAAGAACTTTAATGTCTCGGTAAAAGAAGTGGGCGACAAGGTGATTTTTATGCGCACCCTGCGCGAAGGCGGCAGCGAACACAGTTTTGGTATCCATGTGGCGCAAATGGCGGGCATGCCCAACCCTGTTGTGTTACGGGCCAATGAAATCATGCACTTCTTAGAGGAGCACCGGAACCAACATGAGCAGAAGAAAAAGCTTGAAAACCTGCCCAAGGCCGACTACCAGATGACCCTGTTTGCGCCCGACCCCAGGCTGCAGGAGGTGCTGGAGTTTATGAAATCCTTTGATATCAATACCCTTTCCCCGGTGGAGGCCCTGCTGAAGCTCAACGAGCTAAAGGGCAAGGTAGAAAAGAAATAACCCTGAACTTGTTTTGGTAATCTGTAAATTATTTCTACACTTAGTAACTTTGCAAAAAACTACTTGTACCAGGTGATGGAAAATACTGTGGCATTAGAACAAAGGCGCCCCGTGCGGTTTAATAAAACGGTGGAGATGATCCTTATTCACATGGTTCCCCTGCTGGCGTTTTTTACCGGGGTAACAACCTTTGATTGGGTGGTGGCTATTGTGCTTTACTTTCTGCGGATGTTTTTTGTTACCGGTTTCTATCACCGGTACTTCTCCCACCGTACCTTCAAAACATCCCGCTGGTTTCAGTTTGTGATGGCCTTTCTGGCCGAAACCTCCATGCAAAAGGGCGTACTCTGGTGGGGGGCCCACCACAGGGTGCACCACCGTAACAGCGACAAACCAGGTGACCCGCACTCAATGAAACTTTATGGTTTCTGGTATTCGCATATTGGCTGGATCCTGGGGCCCGATTTCAAGGAAACCGACTATAAAGGCATAAGCGATTTCACCCAATACAAAGAATTGGTGTGGCTTAACAAATATTATGTGGTGCCCCCGATAACGCTAATGGTGGTGCTGATGATGCTGGGGGGTATTGTCAACGGAGGTAGTATTACCGCCATGTTCTCCGTACCAGGCGGACTTTCCACGCTGTTGATCGGCTTCTTTTTAAGTACGATTGTCCTGTATCATGGCACTTTTTCCATTAATTCCATTATGCATAAACTGGGCCGTCAGCGTTATGAAACCGGGGATGAGTCGCGCAACAGCGCTCTGCTGGCCTTTATCACGCTGGGGGAAGGCTGGCATAACAACCACCATTATTACGAGTCCTCTACCCGCCAGGGTTTTTTCTGGTGGGAGTTTGATATCACCTACTATTTACTGAAGGTGCTTTCCTGGTTTGGTTTAATCTGGGATATCAAAGAAGTGCCAAAGCACATCAAATATTCGAAGAACAAACAGGAAGCCCACCGCTTGAAAAAAGAATTGCCGGGGGAATTAAAATCGGCCTAAGTTTTTTAACCACAGTCTTGCAAATTAACCGGGCTTATTTAACTTTGCATTCCCGTTTGAGGGACGACTCAACGGTAATGAAACATCCTCAGCAAAATTCTGGCCTCCAATGTGCTGTTGAGAAGTTTGAAATGATGAAATAGTATAAGCGAAAGTACCTGCCTGCCGGCAGGCAGGGCTCAGCTGGCGGGTATAGCCCTCCTGGTCTGTAACAGGATAATATCCTGAACTAAGCCAAGGCTCATTCACGCTGGTCTGTAATTTGAAATGATGAAATAGTATAAGCGAAAGTAGCTCAGCTGGTAGAGCACGACCTTGCCAAGGTCGGGGTCGCGGGTTCGAATCCCGTCTTTCGCTCTTTTGTAAACTGTAGTGAGGAAAAGATGGGTAAGTTGTTCCACTCTTTAAAGCGGCCGTGGTCGCGCCTGTCCCGCCTCAGGCGGGAGGTTCGAATCCCGTCTTTCGCTCAAGATAAAAGGGCAGAGGCTATTTAATAATCACGTTTGTTAATCTACTGCTCTTTTTTGTTTATCGGCTTTGCCCGCTAAGGGCATTGGCGGATATGTTCTCCTTCGCCAAGGCTGCGGAGTTATGAATAGTTCTCCCTGCGGAGTTATGAATAGTTCTCCTTCGCCAAGGCTGCGGAGAACAAGCCGGGATGGTGGAATTGGTAGACACGCGAGACTTAAAATCTCGTGGCCTTCGGGCCGTGTGGGTTCAAGTCCCACTCCTGGTACTTAAAAACCTTGACATTAACTTGTCAGGGTTTTTTTGTTACCCCTGTGGTTTCATCCCTGTAGTTATCGAAACCCTGCTGTACGTATAGAAATATGCGTAAACTGGAGGTTTCTTTAATGATAAAAGTACGAACTAGGCCTTTTTAGAGCTGGCTTTCTTTTTGCCTTTGGTGGTAAAACTTAACTGGTCGGCCTTACCGTCATAATCGGCTACCAGGGTGCCGCCTTCGCCTACCTCCCCTTTGAGTATTTCTTCGGCTACCGGGTCTTCTAAGTATTTTTGGATGGCGCGGTTCAGCGGCCGGGCCCCATATTGCGGGTCATAGCCTTTCTCCGACAAGAAATCCTTGGCTTTTTCCGTCAGTTCAATCTTATACCCTATCTCCTCAACGCGGGCAAAGAGGTCTTTCAGGGTGATGTCGATAATCTTATGAATATCCTCCCGTTTCAGTGAGTTAAAGACAATCACATCGTCCAGGCGGTTAAGGAATTCGGGGCTAAAGGCTTTTTTAAGCGCCTTTTGAATGGTTGATTTCATCACTTCATCCTCGTTGCTGGTTTTGGCGGCCGTGGCAAAACCAATACCGGAGCCAAAATCTTTTAAGTCACGCACCCCGATATTGGAGGTCATAATAACAATGGTATTGCGGAAATCAACCCTGCGGCCCAGGCCATCGGTAAGGATACCCTCATCGAGCACCTGCAGCAAGATGTTAAACACATCGGGGTGGGCTTTTTCAATTTCATCAAGCAGCACTACACTATAGGGCTTTCTGCGTACTTTTTCGGTTAGCTGGCCACCCTCTTCATAGCCCACATAGCCGGGAGGGGCCCCCAGCAGGCGCGACACGGAGAACTTTTCCATGTACTCACTCATATCAATGCGGATAAGCGTATCGGGTTTGTCAAACAGGTAAGCGGCCAGCACTTTGGCCAGCTCGGTTTTACCCACCCCCGTAGGGCCGAGGAAGATAAACGTACCAATAGGTTTGCGGGGGTCTTTCAGGCCAACCCGTGTGCGCTGGATAGCTTTTACCAGTTTGCTGATGGCCTCTTCCTGGCCGATAACTTTGCCGCTTAACTCGGTATTCATTTCCAGCAGCTTGTTGCTTTCCTTTTGGGCAATGCGTTTGGCCGGCACCCCGGTCATCATGGCAATTACCTCGGCAATATTTTCTTCGTCAACCGTATAACGGGTTTTGCTGGTTTCTTCTTCCCAGGCCGCCTTGGCCTCCTCAAGTTTTTGCTTTAGTTTTTTCTCATCGTCACGCAACCGGGCGGCTTCTTCATATTTCTGGCTTTTTACCACCAGGTTTTTTTGTTTCTTAACTTCCTCTATGGCCTCTTCCAGCTTCACGATATTATCCGGCACATGAATGTTGTTGATATGCACCTTGGCCCCGGCCTCATCCATCACATCAATGGCTTTGTCGGGCAGGTAGCGGTCGCTAACATAGCGGTCGGAGAGCTTCACGCAGGCCTCAATAGCTTCCGGGGTATAGGTTACGTGGTGGTGTTCTTCGTATTTTTCTTTAATGTTTTCCAGAATATCAATGGTTTCTTCCGGGGTGGTAGCATCTACCATCACCATCTGGAACCTGCGGGCCAGGGCCCCGTCTTTTTCAATATACTGGCGGTATTCATCCAGGGTGGTGGCGCCAATACATTGTATTTCGCCCCGTGCCAGGGCCGGCTTAAACATATTGGAGGCATCTAATGAGCCGGAAGCGCCACCGGCACCCACTATGGTGTGCAGTTCATCAATAAACAAGATCACTTCGGGGGCTTTTTCGAGCTCGTTCATCACCGCTTTCATGCGTTCTTCAAACTGGCCGCGGTATTTGGTGCCGGCCACCAGCGAGGCCAGGTCGAGGGTCACCACCCGCTTGCCGAACAAAATCCTGGAGACTTTTTTCTGTACAATGCGCAGGGCCAGGCCTTCGGCAATGGCCGTTTTACCTACCCCGGGTTCGCCAATTAAAATGGGGTTGTTTTTCTTTCTGCGCGACAGTACCTGGGCTACGCGCTCAATTTCTTTTTCGCGGCCCACAATGGGGTCCAGTTTTTGTTCTTCGGCCATACGGGTAAGGTCGCGGCCAAAATTATCCAGCACCGGGGTGCGTGATTTTTCCCCGCCACGTCCGGCAGGTTCTTTGCCGGGAGGGCTGCCGCCCCCGCCAAACATTTTGGCTGAGTCATCATCGTCATCATCCGTTTCCGAGGAGGCCATGGGCTGGTCGGTCTGGTATTCCAGCATCTCTTTTACCACATCATAGGTAACATCGTGTTTATCGAGGATTTTCGAGCCCAGGTTGTTCTCATCCCGCAGGATAGACAGCAGCAAATGCTCGGTGCCAATCAACTGGCTTTTAAATATCTTGGCCTCAAGATAGGTGATCTTCAGCACCTTTTCGCTTTGCCGGGTTAGCGGGATATTGGTTAGCTTTTTTACCTTGTCCGTGGCTGTGCTGCGGGTAGCATTTTCTATTGACTCCCTGAGTTCTTCCATTGACAAACCCAGCTTTTTTAAAATCTCTACGGCAACACCTTCGCCTTCCCTGATCATGCCCAGCAACAAATGCTCGGTACCTATATATTCATGCCCCAAACGCAGGGCTTCCTCGCGGCTAAGCGAGATTACCTCTTTAACCCTGTTTGAAAATTTCGCTTCCATTTATTCTCCTCAATCCATGTAAATCTAAACGATTATTGCATAAAACAACCATTTATTGATAAAAAACAGTTGTTTCGTTGTTTATGTTCCCTGTTTCAGGCCTGATTTTATTATCCCCCCGGCTTGCGGGCCGGTACAAAAAATCAGGTCAATTACACTCAGTTCATCCACAAAATTACTGCCAAAAACCTGTTGATAAGCAATTTGTTGATATGTTTTTGGCCAGGCTGCGGTAGTTTTGGGGTTTATTTTCGAGCGCAGGTCATTTTCAGGGGTATTGGCCAGGCTGGTATAGGTGCCGGTAAAGGTTAGGGTAACTTCCAGCTGTAAAAAATCAAGACATTGTGTCAGTAATGGCAGGGTCAGGTCGAGCAGAAAAACAGGCTTTTGCCGGTAAACCGCCAGCAGGTCATCGGCATAATATTCGTAGAAGGGGGCCTTGCCATAGGCTGATTGAATTGCCCGCAGGTGGCGGTTGGTCCATTTTTGGGTGTAGTCTATTTTGATATCCTGCAGCGGGATTTTTTTATTGCCGCCCAACACCGGTATGCTGAGGGTATCGATACCATTGGCGGTAAGGATACGGCAGCGGTTGCGGTAGGTTTGTTTAACAAAATGTTCGTGCAGGTCAATCTTGATGCCGGGCTCCTGCAGCAGCAGGGCAAAATACCGTGGCGGGGGCAGGTAGTGTAACTCAATTACTTTCATGGCTATAAAAGTAAGCCTACATCCCCGGCACCTTGCCGAACAACACGGACCTCCTCCGTGGTAAGGTCAATCACCGTGGAGGGCTCAACTCCGCTGAGGCCGCCATCAATCACGACCTCCACCGGACGGGGGCAACGGGCAAAAATTATTTCCGGATCGGGGGTGTACTGCAAAATGGCATCGTCATCCTTAATAGAGGCTGAAATAATGGGGTTGCCCAGTTCTTCTACCAGGGCCCGGGCAATGTTATTGGCGGGGATGCGTACACCAACGGTTTTTTTACTCACAGGCAAAATCTTAGGCACCTGGTTGCCGGCTGCCAGCAAAAACGTATAGGGCCCGGGCAGGGCTTTTTTCAATATTTTGAACACATGGGTGGCAATGGGCTTGGTGTAATGCGCTACCTCGCTGAGGTTGTGGCAGATAAACGACAGGTTTAGTTTGTTGGCTTTGATGCCTAAAAAGCCCATTAACTTTTCAACCCCCTTTTTGTTATGCAGGTCGCAACCCACGCCATAAACCGTGTCGGTGGGATAAATGACCAAGCCACCCCTGCGCAAAACGTCAACGGCTTTGCGGATTTTGCGCATTTCGGGGTTTTGTTCGTGGATTTTCAAGAGTTCGGCCATAGGTACACGTTATACTGATTACCCAATATTATTAACATACTTGACAACAATTGTATAATTTAGCAAAATTATTGTAAAAACAGGCAGATTTGGCCATATCCCGGTATGCCGGGCTTAGTGTAGGTGTATGAAAAACCGCAAAGTATTTGTGATTGCCATGGTGGTATTTGCCGGCATGTTGTCCACGTTTTCTTTCTATGTTTACCAGATCATTATGGCGCCCAATTTTCAGGTTGACGGGCAGGATGTGCGCTTTGTTATTCCCCGTGGGGCTACGTTCAGATCGGTACAAGACACCCTTTATAAATATAAGATTGTTAACGATATGGTGTCCTTTAGTTTTATTGCCAAGCTGATGAACTACACCGAAACAGTAAAGCCCGGCCTGTACACCATTGGCCCCAACATGACCAACGTGCAGGTGGTGCGCATGCTGCGGGCAGGAGAGCAAACACCTTCAAAAATAACCTTCAGCCATGCCCGGCTGATTGATGACTTATACACCCCGGTTACCCGTTATCTCGAAATATCGGCCGAGGAGTTTAAGGAGGCGCTGGATACGTTTATTACCACCAACAACGAAGGCTTTACCCGGCAAAACATTATTGCCATGTTTATCCCCAACACCTATGAGGTTTATTATACCATCTCGGCAGCCGACCTGGTAAAAAAAATCAACAGCGAGTATCACCGTTTCTGGAATGAAGACAACCGGCAAAAGGCTGCCGCCATGGGCCTGACCCCGCTGGAGGTGAGCACCCTGGCCTCGATTGTACAGGCCGAGGCCAAAATGGACGAAGAAAGCGCCACCATTGCCGGCCTGTATGTAAACCGGCTGCAGCGGGGTATCCCCTTACAGGCCGACCCCACCCTGGTGTTTGCCACCGGGGACTTTACCCTTAAGCGGGTACTGAACGAACACAAGGAAATTGACTCGCCCTATAATACCTATAAGTATAAGGGCTTGCCTCCGGGGCCAATCAATATGCCCACCCTTCATTCGCTTAACGCGGTATTAAACTATCAGAAGCATAATTATATTTTTATGTGCGCCCGGGAAGATTTTTCCGGCTATCATAATTTTACCGCCAGCCTGCGGGAGCACAATGAAAATGCCCGGAGGTACCAGCGGCAGTTATCCATAGAACAACAAAAAGCACGCAGGTTAAACCAAAATTAAATGTACACGGCCACCACTACCCTTAGGGTCCGGTATTCTGAAACCGACCAGATGCAGTATGTTTACCATGGCAATTATGCCGCCTATTATGAGGTGGGGCGGGTGGAGGCCATGCGGCAATTAGGGTTGAGCTATAAGGCCCTCGAGGATTCGGGGGTAATGATGCCGGTACTGGAAATACACTCGTATTACCATTTGCCGGCCAAGTATGATGAGTTGCTGACAATCAAAATAACCATTCCGGTATTACCTTTGGTAAAAATCAGGTTTCAATATGAAATTTATGCCGAAGACGGCCGCAAGTTACACACCGGGGAGACTACCCTGGCGTTTATAAATAGGGCAACCGGCAAGCCTACCAAGGCCCCGGCCGCCATGACGGATTTACTGGCCCCCTTTTTTGATGAAAAATAGACTGGCAGAAACACTCAAGCGCAACAAGGCGTTAAATGAGATCGTACGCTTCTTAAAGGGTATCCGGTTTCGGGGCGGCAAGGTTTCTTTGTACTTTATTTTAAAAACCTTTGTGCTGAAACTGGGGCAGGGGGAGTTGCTGGAAAGGGCTAATGCCGTAGCTTTCAGCTTTACCGTAGCAATTTTTCCGGCTATATTATTTTTGTTTACCCTGATCCCCTATATCCATAATTTTATTCCCAGTGTTGACAATGAGAGCATTATGACTTTCATGGGGCAAATTATGCCGGCCAATATGTATTCGGTAGTAGAGGCCACGGTGTATGATATTGTCAGCCACTCCCGGGGCGACCTGCTTACCTTTGGCTTTTTGCTGTCGTTGATCCTGGCTACCAACGGCACCATGTCGTTGTTGGCGGCCTTTAACAGCCGTTACAAATTCTCGCACACACGCAGCTACCTGAAAACCCGCCTGGTGGCTACCTGGCTAACCTTTGTGCTGGCCATTGTGGTAATTGCCGCTATTGTATTGCTGATTGTGGGTGAAATTGCGGTTAATTATGTTATTGAGCATTCCCCGGTAGATATTGACAACTACACCATCTATGCCTTACAGTTCCTCCGGCTGCTGGTGTTGTTTGTGGTGTTTTGGGTAGCCATTTCATCGCTATATTATTTTGGTCCGGAAGTCCACTCCAATTGGCGTTTCTTTTCTTTCGGCTCTTTTTTTGCCACCATTTTCAGCCTTATCGCCTCCTATGCTTTTTCGGCTTACATTGCCCGCTTTGGCACTTACAACAAGCTCTATGGCTCTATTGGGGTGATGATCGCGCTGATGATCTGGATTATGATTTTGTCCGTCATTTTGCTGGTTTGCTATGAGTTGAATGCGGCTATTCACCACGCCACCCAGCTTACCAAAGACAAACGCAACCACCCGATGCTGGAAGAACAATAGATTTTTTTGGGGTTTGACTTGCCGGAGTACCCAGAACTGCTATTTTTGCAATCCATTCTATTTTAGAGGAGTGGCAGAGTGGTCGAATGCGGTGGTCTTGAAAACCATTGTACCGTAAGGTACCGGGGGTTCGAATCCCTCCTCCTCTGCCAAAAGCAAAACCCTGGCGATGTGCCGGGGCTTTGTGTTTCCGCCCGTTTTGAGCTTGCTCAAGTGAGGGCTGGGGCACAAAACCCCAAGCCGGGCGTAATGAGGCCAGGTTTTGCTTTTTAACAATCCCCCAAACGGGATCACCGGAGTAAGCCCTCCTCCTCTGCAAAAGGCAAAACCACTTCCCCGTATCGTTTCTTTTTCTTGTATTACACTAGTGGGTTACCTTTGCCGATATTTTGGATAAAGTACATAACGGTTAATTTTTTTACAAACCGGCAATATGCTATACTAAATTTAAATGTTTTATGAAGAAATCTTTTTTTATTCTTTTGCTGATTGTTAATCAACACCTGGCAGCCCAAAACCCTATCATCATCCCCGACACCCTGAGTGGCACCCGTTTCAACCTTACCCTGCAATACGGCACACACCCGTTTTTTAACGGCACGGCCACCAATACCATGGGGGCCAATGGCAGCATTCTGGGCCCTACCCTTATTTTTAACCAGGGCGATTCTGTGTCTATCAACGTAACCAATCAGTTGAATGACACCACCACCATCCACTGGCATGGGTTGCATGTAGCCCCCGAAAACGATGGCGGCCCACATACCACCATTGCCCCCGGGGCCACCTGGAGCCCCGCGTTTACCGTTCTCGACAAAGCGGCTACCTACTGGTACCACCCTCATTTACACAAAAAAACCAACGAGCATGTATCCAAAGGCATAGCCGGCATCATCATTGTCAGGGATGCCGAAGAAGCCGCCCTGACCCTGCCGAGGCGGTATGGGGTAGATGATTTTCCTTTGGTTCTGCAAACCAAGGATTTTAACCCCAACAACCAGATTGTGGTACCCTCCAATGCCGATGATGTGGCCATGGTAAATGCTACCATCAACGGCTCCCTTGAGGTGCCGGCCCAGATTGTGCGCTTGCGCTTGTTAAACGGCTCATCAATGCGGGTGTTTAATGTGGGGCTTGGCGGTAACCAGACTTTTTATCAGATTGCCTCCGATGGCGGTTTGCTCAGCAGCCCGCTGGCGCTTACCCGCCTGCCGCTGGGGCCCGGGGAAAGGGCAGAAATTTTGGTGGACTTCTCGGCCCTTGAAGGCCAAAGCCTCTTGCTGAAAAGCTATGCGGCCGAACTGGCCAACGGCATTTACGGGGCTACCTACCCGGGCTTAAATACCAATATGACACTTGATGGCTATAACCCTAACCCGCTGAATGGGGCTGATTTTACGCTATTGCAATTTAATGTGGTAGCCGCCACCAATAACCCGGTTACGGCTATCCCCACCAGCCTGGTTACGGTTACCCCTATCCCCGAATCCGGGGCTGACCTGACACGCGAATTGGTGATGTCCCCGGTAACAATGGGCCTTAACCAGTTGAACGGTGATTTTGTTATCAACGATGTGCCGTTTAATATGGCCATTATTAATTATGATGTGCCGTTAAACAATACTGAAATCTGGTCGATCACCAACCAGTCGGCCATTGCCCATCCGTTCCACATCCATGATGTGCAGTTTTATGTATTAGACAGGGACGGGCAAACCCCGCCTGCCAATGAACGGGGAAGAAAAGACGTTATTATGGTTAAACCCCAGGAAACCGTACGCTTTATTACCAAATTTGAAAACTTTGCCAACAACACCGTGCCGTATATGTACCACTGTCATATGCTTTACCATGAAGACCGGGGCATGATGGGCCAGTTTTTGGTAGTTGACCGTATTGCCGGGCTGGGGCATGAACAAGGCCAACCGTTGGCCGTTTTCCCTAACCCCGCCAGCACCACCATCCGGTTGGCTGTTGGCCCGGAAATTCAGGTACAAGCGGTAACCATCACCAACCTGCTTGGAAAAACAGTGTTTACCGTAGCCGCACCAGCCGTTGCAACCCCTATTGATATCAGCCAATTGCCGGCTGGCGTGTACATTGTAAAACTGTTGCACCAACGAGGCGAGGCCTCGCGCAGGCTGGTGATCGAATAACCCGGCAGCCCATATAGCTAAAATCAATTATATTTGCCCAGGCAATAGCTTTTGCTTATGACCCTGGTTCAATATGAGTATATCGTGGCGGTAGATGATTACCGGCATTTTGCTACGGCAGCCGAAAAATGTTTTGTCACCCAGCCTACGTTGAGTATGCAAATACAAAAGCTGGAAGACCAGCTAGGGGTGCTTATCTTCGATCGCAGCAAACACCCGGTAGTGCCTACCGATGTTGGCGCCCGGGTTATTGCCCAGGCCAGGGTGGTCCTTACCGAAGCCAGCCGCCTGAAAGAAATCATCAAGGAAGAAAAAGGCATTCTCAGCGGTTCCCTGAAAATCGGCATTTTGCCCACTTTGTCGCCCTATTTGTTGCCGCTGTTTATCAAAAACTTCCTGGAAAAATACCCCGAGGTAGAGGTTAGTGTGGAAGAGTTGGTGACCGAACAGGTTATCGCCCGGTTACAAAAAGACCAGCTTGATATTGGTTTGTTTGTCACCCCCTCCGGGGTAGCGGGATTGGATGAGCGGGCTATTTTTGCCGAGGAGTTTGTGGCCTATGTAGGGCAGGAGCACCCCTTGCATGCGGTGGAAACCATTGATCCGTTTTTACTCAATGTTGATGATGTATGGGTACTGAACGAGGGCCATTGTTTCCGTGACCAGGTACTGAATATTTGCCAGCCCCCGGGGGCCCCGGCAGAAAAATTCCGCTTTCAGAGCGGCTCGCTCGAAGCCCTGAAAAAAATTGTTGACCGTCATGGTGGGATAACCCTGTTGCCCGAGTTGGCCACCCTGGATATGCCCGCGTCTGAGCAGCAACACCTGCGCTGGTTTAAAGAACCCCGGCCGGTACGCGAAGTGAGCCTGGTTACGCACCGTAGTTTTCTCAAGCGCAAGCTTACCGAAGCTTTGTTTAACGAAATACAGGCATCTATCCCGGCCAATATCCGCAGCAAGAAAAATACCCGGGTAATTAAATGGACTTAACCCCCTATCTCAATGATTTC
Organism: Cyclobacteriaceae bacterium; assembly: GCA_026989505.1. Taxonomy (GTDB): domain Bacteria; phylum Bacteroidota; class Bacteroidia; order Cytophagales; family Cyclobacteriaceae; genus S012-113. The sequence goes on along the minus strand of JALSJF010000137.1, from coordinate 849 downwards.
TTTGGCACTGAGCTGCTTGTCATACAATGATTTATATGCCCCGCCCCGGGCCATAAGCTCATCGTGACTGCCGGCCTCCACAATATTGCCGTCATCCAGCACCATAATGCGGTTGGCCAGCTTGGCCGAAGACACCCGGTGGCTGATAATAATGGACGTGCGGCCCTGCATGATGCGTTTCATGCTGTTAAGGATAAGGTGTTCCGTTTTGGTGTCCACAGCCGACAGGGCATCATCAAGGATAAGGATCTTAGGGTCGCGGGCAATCGCCCGGGCAATGGACACCCGCTGTTTTTGCCCGCCCGACAGGGTAATGCCCCGCTCGCCCAGCATGGTGGCAAACTTATCCGGGAAGGCCATTACATTGTCATAGAGGTCGGCATCTTTGGCCGCCTGCAATATTTTTTCTTCCGGAATATGTTGGCTGCCAAAGCCGATATTATTGGCAATGGTATCGGAAAACAGGAATACATCCTGCGGTATATACCCTATTTGCCTGCGCAACACCTCCGGGTTAATGGCCTCAATGGGGTGCCCGTCAATGCGGATGGTGCCGGTGGTAGCATCAAACATACGGCATATCAGGTTGGCAACGGTACTCTTGCCCGAGCCGGTAGTGCCGATAATGGCCAGCGAATCCCCGGGGTCAACATGAAAGGAGATGTTTTTAATGGCCACAATGCCCGACCCTTCATAGGTATAGCTTACATCTTCAAAATCTATCTCTCCTTTAATCTCAATATCCAGGTTTTCTTCGCTCAGGATGTCGTTTTTCTCTTGCAGGAATTCGTTAATCCGCTTTTGCGAAGCGGCCGCCCGCTGGGCAATGCTGCTTACCCACCCCAAAGC
>JALSJF010000136.1 GCA_026989505.1 Cyclobacteriaceae bacterium | reverse complement strand
GGTAGGGCTCGTTTTTCTCCTCCCTTAAGACTAAACCGCCTGGGGAATAGTCTGTGCTTTGGATTATACGAATACCCGTATGCGTTATGGTAAAATCATCCCACGCCTGTGGCGTGGCAGGAAAATATACGTCTAAGTCTTTCATTGTTTCGTTGGCAACCCGCCTGCGCTGCGGACGGGTAAACGTAAATATACATAAATCCGTCTGTTTGGGCGGCAACTCACCAATGGTCTTGGCCCAAACCCGGACACTGAGGTGCCTATAACCCCTTTACCCAGCAACCGCCTCCTGCGAACCGGTTTTGCGCCCGGCCAACCAGGTGTCCAGCGAAAAAGGGCCGGGGCCGAAAAGAAAAAAAACAGCCAGCAGCACCAGCACCATTACCGCCAGCTCCAGCGACTGCCCGGGCGAGGCCAGGTGCTGGCCGGTATGCACCATAAACACCGCGCCAAACAAAATAGGGATCTGCATCAAGGCCCCAATGCGGGTAAGCAGGCCCATCATCAACAGGAAACCTCCAATCAGGTGGCCCATGGTTACATACGAATACCACATAAATAAGGAGTTATCGCCCGCCAGGGCCGTAACCGCCCCGGGGTCGGTAAAGAATATCCACCCCCGCACAAACAGGGCCATGCCCAGAAAACTGCGGATTAACGAATAAGCCAGGCGCTGGTTGTTGTTGAGCCAGGTTAAAATGCGGTTAATACGTTCCATAATTCACTAGTTAATAGCTGGTTTAAACAGGGTTCCGGCCGGGTCAATCGGGCAAAACCCGTTTTCAAGATAGAAATTTTTGCTTGCAATAGCAAATCAACAACTAGAAAAGCGCCCGCATCGGCCCCGGCTGGTGTTTCACCAGGCCTAACCCCGGTTTATTCACGAGAACCGTGAATAATGAGGTAAATTAAATGATAAACAAATGTTTCCTGACTTGTCCGGAAAAACCTGCTTGATTATTAATGTGCTGGTAATGTGTTAGTTACAATGATAAAATTCATATTGTGCTGACCTGAAATGGACAAGTCAGGAAAAATGGCCTATCCTGCTTCTGTTTTAATGGGATAACCGGGCTGAAAGCCCAGCTAAGGTAAGCCAAAGGCGGGCACGGTTATCTCAGACGTGCCCCGCCTTTGGTGAGCGGAAGTGTTATTGGCGCCCTGTAAGGGCAGTTTAACCAAAGCCTATAAAAGAGTACGGATGTGGCAGGGAATGGTTTATAGATTAGTGCCATGCAATCCGTTAAAGTGGAGCTTTAACCCGAAAATTTCATGTGTATTTTTTGGGTTATAACCTTATCCGCGCTGTTGAAAAGGAAGCGGCTTGGCCCGGACTAAAAGAAAAAAGACTGCCGGATGTCAGCAGTCTTCCTTTTCTGCGGCATGAGAAAAGTCCAGGGTCACAAAGGGCTCAATTTTTATCAGTTCGTAGTTGATTTGTGCCTTCTCCCAGCCCCGGTTAAAGGTGCCGGGCGAAATTTTAACCTTACCTCTATTATTTGCACGCTTATCCTTCAACAATCTGGTAAAATCAAACACGTTTGGTTACCTGGTTGGTTCAACCAAAGTAACGCAGAAATATTGGCAGAGAATAATTGAATTTTGCAACAAGGTGCAGCCGATTTGCAAAAAATGCAAATCGATGATCCTAACCGGCTGCCATATTCTCAGCCCCGGGCAGGGAGCCGGCCAGTTGGGCGGGGTCGTGGATGAGTACCGGAATATGCTGTGAGCAAATCCAGTAAACCCGGCCCTGATAACGCAATTGCACTAAAGGCACCTGGTTGTCGTCACGGTGACAAAACACACAGGCTTTTTTATTTTCCTCTTCCATGATAGCAATAAAATTTTATCCTGCTAAGGTAAGTTATTGCCCGCTAATTTACGGTACTGCCGGTGCGCAATATTAGTGGTTTGGCCCGGAATTTTCAGGGCCATCCTGCTCTTCCGGTTGCCGCTTATAAAAACGGTAGCCCCCTTCTTCTTTAATAAGTTCAACATCCGGCAAAGAAGCGATATAGGTATCGGTAATTTTGGTGATAATATACACAGGCTTATCAATTTTTCCGGTGGCCAGCCATGCCTTATCGGCCCGTTTGTCCAGGTTGTCATCAGGTTGCCGGAAATAGAAAAACGGGGCATAGCTATGAAAACCGGAGGTTGTTACATACACGTCTTCGCCTTGCACAGACACTAAAAAATTTATCAACGGCCCCTGGGTATGCTGCTCAATTTTGGGTAAAATAAATGCCGAAAACAACAACAGGGAAACCACCAACCCCGCCCCCATTACCCCTAATGCCTTTATTATGCCGGCCCTGGCCAATAAAATGGCGCTTATAACAACCGCCAAAATAAAAAGCACCCCAACCAGGCAGGCATAACCCGACCAGGAAACGGGGGCCGATAAGCCGGCCACGGCAAAGGGGTCATGGATAAAAGGCTTGATGTCGTCAATGAAATAAACCACCAGGGGCAAGGCCGTTAAGGCAAGGCCAAGAACCAGGCCCACGAAAATGTATCCTGCCATCATGGCCTTGCCGGGCTTTGACTGCCGGGTGGCCTTGTGGTACACATAGCGGGCAGCGAGGTACGATAGCGGGAAATAAGCCATAGAGGAATAATGTATAATCTTGGTGGTGACCAGCGTAAACAAAATCATGACCACCCAAAACAGGGCTTTCATCCAACGCCCCAGGTAATCCGCGCCAGCTTGCCGGGCTAAGCCGCCAATACCAAAAACCGACATCGGGAAGCAACCTACCAGCACAACCACAAAATGGTAATAGAAAGGTTGCGCATGGCCGGCTACCGGCTGGCTGAACAGGCCGATCTGGTACCGGATAAATTCAACCAAAAACCAGGGGCCATGGGCCAGGACTTCAACCCCATACCACATAAACGATACGGCAAAAGCCGCCAGGGCAAAAACGGCAACGTCTTTCATCCGGGGCAGTTCCTTAAACTTTTCTAACACCAATACCACCAAATAGGTTAATAAAAGGAGCAGGAAGCCAACCGGCCCTTTGGTTATTACCGCCAGGCCAATCAACACTCCGGCAATAGTGGCATTACGCATCCGGTGCGCATCATGACGGCTGGTTTTCAATAAAAAATAAACCGCTGTGAAAATAAAATAATTAAATACCGGATCGATAATGCCGGATTTAAAATACAGGTGCGGCAACAAAGAAGAAAAATACAGCAACGACCAGAGAAGCCCGAAGCGGGCATTTTTCTCCTTTTTGCCAATAACATAAAGGGTAACCAGGGTAATTGCCCCAAACATAGCATTGGGGAACCGGGCGGCAAATTCGTTAACCCCGAAAATGTGCATAGAAGCGGCCTGCAACCAAAAGAAAAAAGGTGGTTTTTCCCAAAAAGGCAAAAAGCCAACCCGTACCCTGAGGTAATCGCCTGTTACCAGCATCTCACGGGCCGATTCGGCAAAGTTTATCTCATCCCAGTCAAACAGGTGTACTTTTCCTAAAAACGGCAGCAAGAAGAGCCCCGCCAGTAAGGCTAACAGATAAGGGTAATATTTTTCCGCCATGTGCTTCATCCCCGGTTTAGTAAACCCCTGTCCCCAAATTTACCCCTTACTACATCATTTAACCGTGTATAGCCAACCCAGGCAATAACCACCCCGATAATCGAGCCAACATATACATCCACCGGGAAATGCACCGCCAGGTACACCCTTGAATACCCCACCAGCATGGCCAGTACGGCCAGCAACCACCCCTGTTTATGAATATTGAAAGCCATTACCACAAACAGTGCCAACGCAAAGGCGGTGGCGGTATGGCCCGAAGGAAAACTGTTTTGTGCATGCCGCACCACCCCTTCAACAAAATGTATTTGGGGGTTATCGGCACCAAAATAGCCGACAGGGCGTAAAACATGGCTGAAAAAGAGGTGTTTAAGCAGTTGCACAACAAGTGATGTGGTTAAAAATATGGCCAACCCTATGAGGGCCAGGCGGTAGCGGTAAAGCAGCAAAACCAACAAAACCCCCAGAAAAAAAGCCCCGTCCCCGGCATAGGTAAGGTAGTTAAAAAACACATCGGCCCAGGGGGCATGCAGGCCGTTGACCATAAAAAAGGATTCGGCCCTGGTATAAGCGGCCAGGTAACCTCCCCCGAGAAGCACAAAAACCAGGTAAGCATACAAAAAAGACCTGGGAAATTTAATTGGCCCTGCCGAAGAAACCCCCATAAGCTACCGGAAAATACGTTTGAAAAAATACCTTACCGATACCCCCAGCACCCCCAGGCCGTAGGTGCTGCTACGGCTGAAATTAATGGAAGAGGCCTCCGCAAAATATTTAGTCGGGCAGGTGATTTCGGCTACTTCAAACCCCTGGTACAATATTTCGGCCAAAAACTGATTGTCAAAAATGAAATCGTCTGAGTAAGCATTAAAATCAACTTGCTCAAGGACTTCCCTGGCAAAAGCCCTGTAACCGGTATGGTATTCCGACAGCTTTTGGTTCATCAGCAGGTTTTGCACCAGGGTTAAGGCCCGGTTGGCAATATACTTATATACCGGCATTCCCCCTTTCAGGGCCCCCTTGCCAAGTATCCGCGAAGCAATGACCACAGGATATACCTGGTTGGCTATAAGAAACACCATAGACTTAATCAACTTTGGCGTGTACTGATAATCGGGGTGCAACATAATGATGATATCGGCCCCAATCTCCAGGGCCTTGGTATAACACGATTTCTGGTTACCGCCATAGCCACGGTTGATGTCGTGCTCGATAATGTGATGGACCCCCAACTCCCGCGCTACTTTAACCGTATCATCGGTGCTGCGGTCATCCGTTAAAATCACCTCGTCAACTACATCAAACGGGATTTCCTCCCAGGTTTTACGTAACGTTTGCCCGGCATTATAGGCCGGCATTATTACCACAATTTTTTTATCCTCAACCATGTGCCCTTTGAAAGCTGCAAATATACTATTTTGATGAATAACCCCGACATACCCCCAACATGCCCTCCGGTGACTTCCGGGAGGAACCCTCCGGCCTTACGGCATCGTGGTATCTCCCTGAACCCCATTGTAACCCGGGCTTTATTCCGGAAAAAGAAACTGGCAACACCCTGGTTGGAAATAAACAGGCTACCCCGAAAAATTGAAAATTCTCTGCAGAAGCAAACTACATCTTAATCCTTACCCCGGCATTTAGCGATAGCGGCACGGTTATCACTTTGTCAAACATCGGGTCCATCCTGAATTTCAGGGGTATGCTGATTGTTTCGGTTACCGGGATATAATAATTGGCCGACACCAGCAGGCCAAAGATAAAGCCTCCGGCAAAGTTGAATTCCGGCCCCAGGTCAAGGGCAAAGGTTTCGTTCAGGTTAAACCTGATCAAAGGGGTAATCCGGAAGGCCCCCACCGAATAATCGCGGTAAATAGTCTGGCTGCCATACGGGATGCGCACACTGTACCAGTACAACTGGTGGTACATAATTTCCGCGCCATAGGTCATTTTGTCCATACCATTAAGGAGGAACTGGGCGCCAATGCCATAGTTAAACTGGCCCCAGTCGGTAGCAAACGAGCCGGGGTTTTCATCGAGTTCTACCAGCCCCTCAACATCAAGGGCCGTATAACCCACGGCCAACGTAAGGTCGAGGGTAGGCTGGTTAAAGCCGGGTAAAGCAGCCAACAGCAGGGCGAGGGTAATAAATAATTTTTGCATAGGTGGTTTTGGTTTGATGACAAGCAACGATACCCCGCGCACAGGGCGGGTATCATGCACTAAATATCGTTCCCGGAGCGGTAACTGGCAATGATTTATATCAGTCCGGGTTTGCTGCTGCCCGCAACCCAAAAAACTAATGCCCGAACGGCTTTTTATTTAAAGATTTTATTCGTGTTTTAGTGCTTAATTCGGGTACCGATAGTTTGGCCCGGTATAACAAATACGGATTATGTGGCAGGAAATACTTGCGTACGCAGCCCATATTGACACCCTGGAACTTGCCGGCCTGGTATTTGGCCTGCTGGCCGTGTGGTTCCTGATAAAACAAAACATCCTTACCTGGCCCTCCGGGATAATTTATGTGCTGATTTCGTTTGTCATCTTCTGGCGCATCCGGCTCTATGGTGATTTTATCCTGCATATCTTTTTTCTGGTATTGAATATTTATGGCTGGTATTACTGGCTATGGGGTAGAAAAGAAGGTGAGAAAGAACTGCCGGTAACCACCCTGCGTTTACAGCAGAATATGCTGGTGGCCCTGGCCACCGGGTTGGGGGTGGTGGTTTTTGGCTATTTTCTGCAAAACCTGCCGCAATTCTTTACCGGCCTGGAACCAGCCGCCCTGCCGTATTGGGATGCCACCACCTCTGTCCTGAGTGTTACCGGTATGTGGCTCACCACGCGTAAAAAAATCGAAAACTGGTATTACTGGCTCATGGTAGATGTATTGGCCACCGGTATTTATATTTACAAAGGCATTTATTTTTACGCCTTTTTATATGGGGTTTATATTTTAATGGCCTTCTCAGGCCTGCTGGCATGGCGAAAAACGATGCACAACCAATAAAAATAGTTATCACCGGGCCGGAATCCTGTGGCAAAACCACCCTGGCGCAAGACCTGGCCAGCCATTACCATACCGCCTATGTGCCTGAGTACGCCCGCAATTTTTTGCAACAAACCAAGGGTAATTATACCCGGGAGGACCTGCAAACCATTGCCAAAGGGCAAATTGCTTTAGAAGATAACCTCCGGCAAAAAAATCCGCCCCTGCTTATCTGCGACACCAGCCTGGAGGTAATCAGGGTTTGGAGCGAGTGGAAATACGGGCATTGCGACCCGTTTATCCTGACCAGGGCCAGACAAAGGGCCCCGCATTTGTTTCTCCTGCTAACGCCCGACATCCCCTGGCAAGCCGATCCCCTGCGCGAAAACCCTGGCGAACGGCAAGCGCTCTTTGCCCGTTATCAGAAAATCCTGGCCGAATACGGTAAACCGGTAACTACCATCACCGGCAAACAGCCGGCCAGGGTAGCCGCAGCCATCAACGCTATTGATAAAATCAGGCGGCAGTAAACCTACATCCTGGTAATTCGTTATTATCTTTAGCCACCCTAAAGCAAATTTATGCGCAGCATCACCTTTTTGTGGGTACTAACTTTTATCGGCCCCGGGGCTATGGCCCAGCCGGTAGCAGAATATTACGACAACGGCCAGCTAAAGCATAAAGGCTACCTCGAAAATGGGGCAAAGAGTGGCAAATGGGAGTTTTTTTACCCCAACGGCACCAAAGAAGCCATTGAATATTATAAAAACGGCCAGCTTGATGGCATGGCCAATTATTTCGACTTCTACGGCAACCTGATTGGCGATGAACTGTGGCAAAAGGGGTTGTTGCAGGATTCGGCTTTTTATTATTATACCAGTGGCATACTGGAGAAGAAAGGCCGGTATAAAGATGGCCAATATGAGGGTGTGTGGGTTTTTTTTCACCCCAATGGTATGCTGAAGAAAATTGTAAATTACCACCAGGGCGCCCCCAATGGCCCGTGGCATTATTATAATGAAAAAGGCGTTTTACAGCAAGAAGGACAGTTTGCCAACGGCAAAGAAACCGGGGAGTGGAAATTCTATACCGGCAAAGGGAAACTCCTGTATATCGGCTCTTATGAAAATGGCGAGCGGGTGGGCGAATGGTATATCGTGAACAAGCGCGGCAAGAAGAAGCCCCTCGATTACTCCGGTTGGGCGAACTAAAATTCGCTCTCGATGTGCAAAAAGAAGCCGCTTTCCCCTATTGAATTGAACGAATACTCCAACCTGATGACCACATCGTACATGGTTACTATATCAAGGCCGAAACCACCGCCATACAGTAACTGGTCGGCCAGGAACCGGTTGCCCTCATAGTTATTGGTATTGGTGGCATAGCCCATATCAAAATAGGTTTTCAGGTAGATGGCATAGGGGAAATGGGTAAACTGCTTAACCGGAAAATTATGAAATTCTTTCATCCCGGAGAAAAGCACCTTTTTCAAGGAAGTTTTGTTAACAAAATAATGCTGTCCGTGAATAACATAAAGTTCGTACCCCCGGATAGCATCGTTGCGAAACCCTAACCCTTTTACCACCGAATAAGGCTGGTTGGCCGGTGTGCTCAGGTAAACCGATGAATAGTTAGAAAAATAAAACCCCTTCGGCCACTTGATGTATTTGGCATAATTCGCCCTGAAATTAGTTACATCCACATCATCAAAGATCCCCAGGCCTATTTTCTCAACCGAAGCCTCTACTTTGTACCCTTCAAGCGGGTAAGCCACAATATCACGCATATCATGACTGAAGCGGTATTTCAGCGAAAAGTATTGCTGGAGGTTACCTTCGATGCCCAGATAATTGGGGTTTAAGGCAATAATGGTATCGGCAATGTTGCTATAGCTGTACCGTGCCTCAATAAAATGCCGGGTATAAAAAGAGTTCCGCCTGATATAATCAATACCGGTAAAAACATTGGTTTTCAGGATACTTTCGGAATCAAAAAACATCCGCAGGTTTTCCACATTATCGTAATGCAGGTTCGTGTATTCAATATATTTGGCGAACAGGCTAATGCCATTTTGCTGGCTTTTGTCAATATAGGGGAACTCATACTGAAACTCATATCGCCTGGAATAACCAAATTGGGCGGTCAGGGTCATGCGCTCATTCATGCCCCGCATGTTAAAGTGATACAGGCTAAGGCCATAGATAATACGGCTAAGGTCTGCGTTCTGGTTCACCCACCAGTCGTTAAAGTTACGGTCAATAATATCGATCAAAGGAATGGGGAACAGGTACCAGCGCTCGGTAACTTTAACAACAATATCCACCTTATCGTAGCCCAACTCCAGCATGCCCACCTCTACGGTGTTAAACAACCTGGTATTGTATATTTTTTTACGGTCAACCTCTAATACCCCCCTGATGGCCTCTATCGGGTAAGCCTTGCCTTTCTCAAAAGAAAGCTCCCGTAAAATAATTCTGGGCCTGGTCTTCTTATTGCCCGTAATAAAAATATTATCAATAAAAACCAACCGCTGGCCGGAGGTAGCCACCGTATCCTCCCTGTCCACGGCATCGAGCATCGACTGGCCCCTGAGGATTGTTGACCAGGTTAACAGAAACAAGAAGAACAATAAACTGCCCGAAAAAAAATGCTTCACCCGTAAATTCCCCATGCTATGTTCCTTGTCTTGCAGTTTATCAAACAACAAAAGTAACAGGCTCTTGCTATTTAACAAGAAAATATGTTAACCCTGACGGCCAAAGGCCTGGATCATCAGCCCTTAGCCCCGGCAAATTGATAGAAAACTTTGATACGCAAGACGTTCTTTTCCCTGATAAATTTTTGCCAGGTAGTATCGTTATAATTAATCAGCATATACTGCACCTCGGCCCTTAACCTGGTTGTAAGACGGCTTCCCAGGGCAAAAACCAGCCGTTCGCTATCAAAAATAACCGCCAGGGAGCGGTCGTTTATATTCCGCAATAATTCAAGTTCTGTTGATAAATAAAAGGGTAGCGGCAAACCGGATACAGTTATTTCCGGAGACCGTAAGCGGAGGCGATAACGGAAACGATGGGCAAAACCATCGGCAGCCGCTACCGGTAAAAAGTACCAACGCTGGTCAAGCCCAAGCCGGTGGCTGAACGTAAACCCGCCAATCTGCGGCCAATACAAAAACGCATATTCGTAGGTGCGTAACTCATAGGCGTTGGTGTTAAGCCGGTTCCAGGTGTAAAATAAAGCGGTGCCTGCTTTAAGGGCTATTGTTTTGCTAAACCAGAAACGTACCCCCGGCCGCAGATAATACAACTGAAATTCATTGGCGGCATCAAAACGGTAGCCCGTATCACCGCCCAGGGTCCATTTATCGCCAAGGTCTTTCTTTACGGTAATATCCGACCATACCTGAAAGCCGGAAGCTTTTTGCCCCCGCACAAGCAACGCCATGCCCAGTAAAAAAAATAATAAAAAATACCTGCCCATGCCCAAAATACCTGCTCCTGTCAATGCAAAAATGCCAAGGATAAGGCAAACTATTGTTGCCGAACAAAAAATATTTATCCTTAGCAACATACTTAGTTCTAAGAACGTATAAATAGTAGCTTTCTTTTTGGCTTATAGCTTAAATTGCCTAATCATGAGCGACATAATAACCAGGCCAACGTATGCCGGCCAGGATGAGCAAGAGAAGCCTGACCTGGGGCAGGAGTTGCGGAATGTAGTTTCACTGCCACCGCCAAATTCCCCTTTCAGGGACAACGTGGTTATTGTTACCGGGGCTTCCTCCGGCATTGGCCGGGCCCTGGCCCTCTACTTTGCCCACCGGGGCGCCCGCGTGGTACTGGCCGCCCGCAACGCAGATAAATTAACCAAAGTCAGCCGGCAAATAACCCGGAAAGGCGGTGAGTGCCTCGTAGTGCCAACCGATGTGGGCAAAGAGCGTGATTGCTATTATCTGATAGACAAAACACTTGCGGCCTATGGCCGCATAGACATCCTGCTCAACAATGCCGGTATATCCATGCGGGCCTTGTTTAAAGAGGTAAAACTGGATGTCATCAGGGAAGTGATGAACACGAATTTCTGGGGAGCGGTTTACTGCACCAAATACGCCTTGCCCCACCTGCTCGAAAACAAGGGCTCGCTGGTGGCCATCTCCTCCATCTCCGCCATTGTGCCCCTGCCCGGCAGAACAGGGTACACGGCCTCGAAGCATGCCCTTGACGGCTTTATGAACAACATCCGTATCGAATACCTTGCCAGCGATTTACACGTACTCAACGTACATGCCGGTTTCACCCAATCCAATATCCGCAAGCGTGCCCTGAATAAAGATGGCCAGGCACAACAAGAATCGCCCCGCAACGAGGCCCGGATGATGACAGCCGAAAAAGTAGCCGAACTTGTAGGCAAAGCCATCATTGCCCGCAAACGCGAAATTACCCTCACCGGGGAAGGAAAGTTGATTGCCTGGTTGTATAAGGTTGCCCCCCGGCTGGGTGACCGGCTGATTTACCGGGAAATAGCAAGGGAAACCAATAGCCCGCTTTAACCCTGGTAAACCATAGCCCGTGTAGCCGGGCCCCTGATGATTAGGCCCGAAGGTATAACAACAGGCCACAGGTTAGTAAGCCCTGACCCGTTTCCCTTCCATGTAGTTCACAAAGGCTTTATTGACAACAATATTACCCCCGGGCGTAGGGAAATTACCGGTAAAATACCAGTCACCGGTATGGGCGGGGATAGCCTCGTGCAGGCCTTCGATGGTTTGATAGACTATTTCAAGCCCGGCCTTAAGGAGGCCGGGTTTGACAATTTCCCCTATCTTTGCCGATAGTTCCTTGGTGCTGAATAAATCGTATAACTGGTTTACATAATTTACCGGGTCGTGCTGCGCAATGGCCCGTTTGCACTGCCCGTAAACCTCATGCAGCTTGTCTTCCAGGCCATTTTCTTTAATCAAAGCAATCAGGGCCCGGAAAGCAACAAACTCATTCATCTTCGACATATCTATACCATAGCAGTCGGGGAAACGGATCTGGGGGGCCGAAGAAACAATAACGATTTTCTTGGGCTCTAACCTGGATAAGATGGTGAGGATGCTTTTCTCCAGCGTAGTCCCCCTGACAATCGAGTCATCCAGCACCACAATGGTATCTACGTTCTTCTTTATCACCTCATAGGTGCTGTCATACACATGCGCCACCATATCGTTCCGGTCGGCATCATCGGTAATAAACGTGCGCATTTTCACGTCCTTAATTACCAGCTTTTCTACCCGCGGCCGGAAGCCCAGCAACTCCTCTACCGAGTCCAGCCGCGGCTTCTCTTCCAGCACAATTTCTTTACGTTTATCGGCAATATAGTCTTCCAGGCCTTCAATCATGCCCAAAAAAGCCGTTTCGGCCGTATTGGGGATATAGGAGAATACCGTATGCTTTAAATCAAAATTAATCGCCCGCAATACCTGTGGCACCAACAACCGGCCCAGCATCTTACGCTCCCGGTAAATATCCGGGTCGGTGCCGCGCGAAAAATAAATACGCTCGAAGCTGCAGGATTTCTGCGGCAGCTTTTCAATAAACTGCTCCTGCTTATACTTGCCGTGCCGGTCAATAATCAGGGCATGGGCCGGTTCTATTTCATGAATTTCATTGTACTCAACATTAAAAGCGGTTTTAATGGCCGGCTTTTCCGAGGCTACCACCACCACTTCGTCATCGGCATAATAATAAGCCGGCCGGATACCAGCCGGATCACGGGCAACAAAGGCTGCCCCGTAACCCGTGAGGCCGGCCATGGTATAGCCGCCATCAAAATCTTTGCACGAGCGCTGCAGCACCTTCACCAGGTCAAGCTCATTGGCAATAATATCGGCAATTTCCTTATGGGTATATTTACCCTTATACTTCCTGAAAATCTCCTGGTTTTCCTCATCCAGAAAATGACCGATCTTTTCCAGGACTGTCACCGTGTCCGATTTTTCTTTCGGGTGCTGGCCCAGGTCAATTAAAATCTGAATCAGTTCATCTACATTGGTCATGTTAAAATTACCGGCCATCGCCAGGCTACGGCTGCGCCAGTTGTTTTGCCGTAACATGGGGTGGCAGTTTTCGATGCTGTTTTTACCATGGGTGCCATAGCGTAAATGGCCCAGCCATAACTCCCCGGTAAAAGCCACGTTTTGCATCAACCAATATTCATCCAGAAAATCTTCGGATTTAGCGGCCTTCTGGTATTTGCGGTTAATCTTGCGGAAGATATCCGAGATCGGGTCCTGGTCAACCGAGCGGTAGCGGCTGATGTACTTCAGGCCCGGCTCCTGGTTTAATTTGATATTGGCCACCCCGGCACCATCCTGGCCCCGGTTCTTTTGCTTCTCCATCAGCAAGTACAACTTGCGGGCGGCATAGCTGGGGGTACCGTATTTCTCAATGTAGTAAGACAGCGGCTTGCGTAACCTGATCAGGGCAATACCACATTCATGTTTAATTACATCACTCATTCGCGGCCAAACAACTAAAAGCCAAATTTACAGTGTATCCATGAGGTAATAAATGAATTGCCGGATTTTATTCCTTACTCCCAGAGCTTATACTCCTCCAAACGTAGGGTGTCACCAAAAAAATGCCGGGCCGAGCGCTCGAAATCAGCCGTAAAATCCGACACATAAAAATGATCGGTGCCCTGCTCCGGCCCTTCATTGAGCAGGTTATTTTGCGCCAGGTAGCGTTGCAAATACCCGGCCGTAACTACCGATGAATCGTGAATAACTACCTGGCCCCGGTAATAGTTGTTGATTTCCTCTTTTATCAAAGGGTAATGGGTACAGCCCAACACCAGGTGGTCTATCGCCTGCAGGGCCTCGTTGGCGAGGTATAAATCAATGATATCAGCAGAAACCCGGTTGTGGATAAACCCTTCTTCAATCATCGGTACCAATAAAGGCGTGGCCAGCTCCCTTATTTGCAGGGATGGGTTTGCCCGCCCCAACCGCTGCCGGTAAATACCGCTGGCAATCGTGCCTTTGGTGCCAATAACCCCCACCCGGCCGGCCGCTAGCGAGGCCACCTTTTCTACCATCGGGTCAACTACATTGATTACCTTGGCCCGGCTGGCCGTATATTCCTTGAGCAACTCATTGGCTACCGATGAAGCCGTGTTACAGGCAATTACAATCACCTTACAACCCCGCCCTATCAGCAGGTCGGTTATTTTGATGGCGTAAGCCTGAACAGCCGCCACCGATTTATCCCCATAGGGCAAGTGGGCCGTGTCGCCAAAGTAAATCAGCCTTTCATGGGGCAGGGCTTGCTTAATGGCATGGGCCACGGTAAGCCCGCCAATACCGCTGTCAAAAATCCCAATTGGTGCCTGTGCTGCCGAAACCATGCGCAATAATAAGCCAATTCTTAGGTTTTAGGCGTTAGATGTATTAAAATTGGGTAGATATACAACAAATACCACTTTTTAACCTTACCTGATGAAAGCGCTCTACTGGTTCCCGGCTTCATTTCTGTTATGGATAAGCATTTTTTTGCCGGCTAAAGCCCAGGATTCCCTGGCTATTGCCAGGGAAATGTATTCTATGGGCATGGAACTGTTTGACTTCACTACCCGTAAGCAGGCAAGAGATATGTTTGTTCAGGCCACCGAGTTTAACCCCAAATTTGCCCGGGCCCACCTGATGGCCGGCAAAGCCACCCTGCTAACCGTAAATAAAGAAGAAGCCCTGCCTTATTTGCTCACTGCTTACAAACTGGAGCCCCAGATAGATGAAGAAATACTTTTTCTTATTGGCCAGGCCTACCAATATGGCGAGCAGTTTGACGATGCCATTACCTACTACCAGGCCTATCGCAGGCAACTTGCCCGGTCGTTGTCGTTTGACAAATCAAGAAAAATATATGACCTTGACTGGAAAATATTTGAATGCCGGAATGCCAAAATTTACCTGGCCAACCCCGTAGATGTAGATATCATCAACCTCTCCGATAATATCAACACCGAATACCCGGAGTATGCCCCGTTAATTACGGCCGATGAAAAGAAATTGATCTTTACCTCCCGCAGGCCCGATAACACCAACCCCAACCTGGCCGAAGATTTTGAGTACTACGAAGATGTGTATGTTTCGGAATTTGCCAATGGCCAGTGGCAACCGGCCACCCCTTTCGGCTCGCCTATTAATGGCGACTACCACAACTCCGACATAGGCCTCTCGGCCGATGGCAGAACCATTTACCTATATACGGATGAAAATGGCGGGGATATTGTACAATCGGTATTGGAAGATGGCAAATGGAGCACGCCCAAGCCGTTGAAAGGCCTGGTAAACACCCCCTACCTGGAAAATTCGGCCACCATTACCAGCGATGGCAGAACCATCTATTTTACCAGTAATAAACCGGGGGGCTATGGCGGCACCGATATTTACGTGGCCCAACTTGACGAAAACGGCCGCTGGGGCAAACCGGTAAACCTGGGGGAAACCATCAATACCGAAAGGGACGAAGAAGCCCCTTTTATCTCTCATTCGGGGCAACACCTGTATTTCAGCTCCAACGGGCATGCCGGCATGGGCGACCTGGATATTTACGTGGCCAGCCGCACGGGCAGTGTAAGTGCGTTTGCCCGGCCGGTAAACCTGGGCTACCCGATCAACTCAGTAGAAAACGATGTGTTTTTTGTCCTCAGCGGTGACGAAAAATCAGCCTATTATTCTTCGGTTAAGTCAACCAGCAAGGGCGAACAGGATATCTACAAGATCAATATGGAGCGCTGGCGCCCGATCAATATTGATAGCCTGGCAGCCAATGAGGTGATTACCATTGCCGAAGTAGCCAAAATAGCGGCCGAAGAAAGCCAGCCAGCCCCGGCAACCAGCCCGGGTTCGCTCACCGAAGTGGAGATTTCCCTGCTGCTCACCATCCTCGATGCCCAATCGTTGGATACCCTGGAAGCTGCTGTGGCCTTAATCAACCAGGAAAATCAAACCGTGCTGGGGGGAACAAGAAATGAGCAGGGGGCCTATGAAGTTACGTTTACCAATAAAGATTATGTGACCTACAAGGTGAAAATAAACAAAGAAGGCTACTTCCCCTATGAATCAATGGTGCATGTAATCGGCCACGAAAGGCGCAAAAACGTCTTGCATGAAACCGTGGCCCTGCAACCGATAAAAGATGCTTATACCGGCATTATGAACGTGTACTTTGGCCACAACAGCGCCCGGCCGAATACCTATGAAGACATCGACTACCTGGAATTCCTGTTGAAAAACAACCCGGGGATGACGGTGGAAATTGGCGGCTACACCGATAACACCGGCCCGGTAGAATATAACAAGCTATTGTCTCAAAGGCGTGCCGATGCCATTAAAGACCACCTGGTAGCAAAAGGTATTAATGCCAGCCGTATCAAAGCCGTTGGCTATGGGGTGGAGAACCCCATAGGCGACAATAACACCCGTGTAGGCCGCAGGCTGAACCGCAGGACCGAATTTAAAATCCTGCAGCACTAATTGCCAACCTAACCTGCCGCTGTAAGCGAAGAAAACCCAAAGCCACAGGCCAGTTAAACGAGAAAAAGGCCATTTTCATCTCATACCTTATGCGGGCCAGCAAAGCCTGGTACTCTCCTTTTGCAGTACATAAGGGCAAGGCCTTTTTGCACACTTTCAGGGTGCTGGCCAAAATAGCGCTGCCCGGCCGGTACTGTCCGTGCCCATGTGAACCGGCCAGTTTTCGTTTGGCCACCAGCACCCCGGGGGAATAACAATACTTAAATTTTTTGGCCGACCGCACCCATAAATCAAAGTCCTCATAGGCCAGCGATTCATCATAGCCCCCCAGGAAATCCAGCATCTCCCGGCTGTACATCATGGTTACCGGATTAATAAAATACTTTGCCAGCAGTTCGGTAAAAATATAACCTTCGGGCACCCGGCCATCGCTAAAAAAATCCCCGGTAAGATGTTGCCCCAGTAAACGGCCATCCCGGTCTATTAACTGGGCATCGGTAAAATTCACCCCGAAGCCGGGGCCCGCCTGCCGGAACCTCCTGACCCCGGCCCCTGCCCTGCCGGGCAAAAGCATATCATCAGCGGCCAGATCAATAATATAGTCCCCTGACGAAGCCCGCCACCCCACATTAAATGCCCGGCAGTTGCCGGCATTCTCCGCCAACGGGATAAACTGTACCTGCGGGTGTTCCTGCAGATAGGCGGCAATTACCTGCCGGCTATCGTCCCGGCTGGCATCATCCACCACAATGAGCTCAATGTTGGGGTAATCCTGCCCTAAAACCGACTCCATGGCAGCAACTACATAATCCTGCTGATTATAACATAAGCAGATGACCGACACCAGGGGTTGAGCTTGCTCATTCATAGTTTTAACCGGTAGGTGTTTTTATCCGATTGTTGGCAGCCAAGGTTCTTTTTAAACGTAAACAGGCCCTTGTTGACCAGGCCGTTTTCCGAAGAAATCCCCAAATCGAGTATTTCTATGTGGTGTTGCTGACAATAACGATAAATCTTTGCCAATAACATTACCAACGGGCTGGTAGAACGATAGGCAGCAGCATCGGCATGATAAAAATTGTAGAGCACCCGGGATGACACCCTGATGCTTACCGAGGCGGCAATCAGCTCGTTATCTGCATATAACCCAAAAAGGTGGTAGTTGTTGGGTAAGGCCACAAATGCTTCCTCCAGATCGGGCAATTGCATACTTACCGGATAGCCTTTGCGGTTGCGGGTATCGGCAACCAACGCATATACCCCGGCCAGTTCCTTTAAGGTGAGTTGCCGGAATACATAACCGGCCTTGATGGCCTGTTTTAATTTCTTCTGTTCATTGTATTTAATCTGCTGGCGAAATGCTTCCTGGTTTATAAGCAAATGTTGGTTTACTTCCTGCTGCACAACAGCAAACCCCAGGCCGGTAAAAATTTTGTGCCAGTTACCGCCATAGGCTTGCGGCCGGTGCCGGACAATCACCTCTTGCAGGTTTTCATGACCTAGTTTTTGGATCACCCGGCCAAGAAAGAACAGCTTTTGTTCCTCCGTGGTACCGGGCAAACAATCAACCGAGCCAAACGTAGCTTCATAACCGCTGATGGCAGCCCCCTCAACCAACCTGAAGCCCAGCCGGGCCAAAATTTGGCCGCCATTTTGCAGGGTAAAATACCGGGCCCGCCCACCTTTGAGTGCCTGAAACCCCGGGCTATTAAAAAGGTAGCCCCCCGCAATTGCCGGGCACTCGCCTGCTACCGAAACCACTAATTCCTGCATACCATTAGCTCTTGCCTGCCAAATTACTATTTTTGCCGGCAAACTGCTACTATGCTGTACCTGGTCCTCGCCATAGTTTTAAATGCCCTGATTTTTGCCTTGTTTAAAGTCTTTGGGCTCCGCCATGTCAACACTTTTCATGCTATTGTGGCCAATTATTTTGTTTGTGTCATCACCGGTACGCTGTTTACCGGCCTGGATGAGGTTTTAAACCAGCCCGTTGATGCCCCCTGGCTCTACATTGCCCTGGGCCTGGGGGCGGTGTTTATCACCATATTTTACCTGATGGCGCTCACGGCCCAGAAATTTAGCATGGCAGCGGCCTCCATTGCC
>JALSJF010000135.1 GCA_026989505.1 Cyclobacteriaceae bacterium | reverse complement strand
CCTTTTGCTGACAGCTTTTTTTTGTCTTCCATAGTATTTTATACGGTTTTAAGATGCGTAAATAAAGTATAACAAAACAGACAAATGCTTTATTGAGAAAATGAATTTGTTTGTCTGCCCTGTCCGCCAGGTAGTCCCCTGTCCGGTTGTCGCTTAAATAAAATATCAAGCCCTAAGTCATTTTCTTTAGAGAACAAGGCCACAATTAACAAGGCAACTGCCTCTATCAGGGTTTTGTTGACCACCAGGTAATTACCCTCCGAAGGCGCTGTGTACGAAAGGCCCGCCAGGGGCGGGGTACACAAATAATACGTCAGGAGTAAAAGCATACCTGCATAGGCGGTTACCCGGGTAAACAAACCCACCATAAGTAGTGCGCCAATGATCGTCAGGCCCCATTCGTTTATTACCTCTACTATCCCCAACCATGCTTTGTTGTTGGCAACAAACAGGAAAAACCATGAAAACGGCCCCTGTGAAGCCTTTAAGAACCCGGCTGCACTCCAGGCAGGGTCGGTCAGCTTTATCAGCCCTTCATAGAGCAAATGCCAGCCTATAAGTACCCGAAGCAAGAACAGCCCCAGGGCTTTGGCAGAGAGGTTTATTTTGTATGTTTCCGCTAGTTTGTTTTCCATATGTTTTCGTTGCTTCGGTCTATCATAGTTTCTTTGTCAATAGTTATATATGCTATGGTTGCCCGGGCGGGGCGGGGGGGGGCCGGGTATGCCCGAACAGGGGTTGTGCGTAAACCGGGTTACTCATTTGATCCTTGCTGTTCATAGTTTACGGTTAGCGGGTGGCTTAACCGCATAAAATATTCGGTTATCTCGTGGGCAGGGTTTTCGGTTTCTGTGTTGAAAATCAAATAAGCATTTTGTTCGAAATACCGGCTTCCCCGGGGCACTAACAGGCTGTCTTCCCGGGTGAACACAAACCTTCTGTCCCAGTACCTGCCGCCATTACGGGAATAGGTGATTCTTGTTTCGGGGTTGAGCATGGGTGACTGGCCGCCTTTGTCGTTGGTATAATCATATTGCAGCCGGATGCTGCCAAACCCGTACTTAAGGCTGTCGTTAAAGAAGCAGAACCAGTTGGTGTTGGCGGCAATGGGTGTTTTGCGAAGTTCCTTGACAGAATAATGAGGGGTGCGTGGCGGCTTGTCGTACAACGGCACAATTTTCACCTTACCGTCCGGCAGCGGAAACATAGCATGGGTAAACAGGCTGTCCATGGTCATTTCATCATTCCTTAGCATAGTCAACACCACGTCTTCGCCCATAACCATAGTCGAAGAAAAAATAAAATAAGGCAGCCCGGCATAAAACCGGTACTCACCTTCAAGTCCTATTTCCTCGTACCCCTTAACCCTACCGGAACGGTAAACCCTAACCCGGTAAGGCCCCCCGGAAACCGCCACGGAATCAAAAGCCCGGATATGCCCGATGGTTTTGTAGGTCATTCCATTCTTCTTAAAGTTCGGGGCCCAATGCATGCTTATGCCTGTTCGCTGCAATTTTTGTTGCTTAAAGCGCTTCAAGGTAAGGGTGGCCAGCTGACCGGCCCCCAGGCCACTTTCTGCCGTTGCCTTTTCATCAGTCAGCTCAGCGATATAATACCTGTTTTCTATCACCAGGGCCATCCCTGCACCTGTTACCTTTAAGCCGGGAACCGTTGCCCTATTTTTTGCCAGGGTTACCACATACCTGCGGGTTTGGCCCGCTTTAATGCGCACCGGAAAAAGGCAACGGACAACATATCCGCTTAATGGCCCTTGCCGGATGTGAAGGGTCTGCCCTTTCGTCATGTTTCCGTTATTGTCATCGATAAAAAAGGCTTCGTTTTTTTCCGGAAGCCGTTTGACCGGTATATCAACCTCCACATATTCCAAATCGCGTGCTATACCGGCAGGTTCGGATACTATTAAAATACCGGCCTTTTCCGTACCCGTAAGGGAACAGCCGGCAAGAAACATCCCGGATAATAACACAAAATAAAAAGCCGGGTGGTTTAGGGATTCGGTATGCATGCTGCTTCGGGCCACCCGGCTAATCTACCAGAATTCTTTTTGTAGCTTTCATTCCGTCCCGGGTACTGACTTTCAGAAAGTAAATGCCCCTGGCCAGGCCCGAGATATCTACCTCGGTGTTTTTCGTTTCTTTTACAAGCTGGCCAAATTCATTGTAAATACTTGCTTTTTCGAGCACCTTTCCGTTTAAACCGATATAAACAATTTCAGATGCGGGGTTTGGCGAAACGGATATGGCGCCATAAGTATCACCTGTGAGACCCGTTACTGTGTTCTCAGTAATGTTGATCGTGAAAGTTTTGCGGTCGGTGGCGCCATCGCTGTCGGTAAGTTTGATAACAAAAGGAAAGCTGCCAACGAGGGTAGGCGTACCGCTGATCACCCCGGTGGAGGCATCCAGCGATACCCCTGCAGGCAACGCAGCCGAATCCACGTTCCAGGTAAAGGGTATCTGCGAACCGGTTGCGGCAAGGGTCTGATAATAGGCCGTATCTACAGTACCATCAGCTAAGGCGGCCGTAATAATAGCCGGTGGGGCAACAGCCCCGCTAACAAACTCAAAAGCGCCAATATCCCAGACACCATCCTGCGGACGGGCCGTATTGGTTGCATCATAGCGGATGGAAGTACCATACTCATTAAAAAACTCCTGGTAAGCCACGTGTTCTATATTGGCATCTATGAGCGGAGAGCCGGCCTGCAGGCGTAAATCAAAATTAGCGGCATCGGCAAATACCGGGTCCCGGTTTTCAACCGAGTTGGCCGAATTGGCCGTATTGTTCTGCATCCAGGCCAAATCGCGCTCCGTACCGCCCCACTTGAA
>JALSJF010000134.1 GCA_026989505.1 Cyclobacteriaceae bacterium | reverse complement strand
ATACTATTGAACCCAATTTCTCATATTCCAGGTTAAACAGCCGGATACCCATGGCGCTTTAGCTTAGTTAAGTCCAATTTAAGCAAAAAAAGTAATATTTCAAAATAACCTCCTGTAAATTAACAGGAAGCTTACGGTGTGCATCTCATGGGCTTATTTACCCGGCAGGCGGGGAGTATTGCCGGGGCTACAGGTTTTTATGTGTGCCATCGCAGTAGGGCGGGTTGGCCGTTTGTTTGCAGCCACAAAAAGCCACTTTTTTGCTTTCGGTAATTTCGATAACCACCGGAGTGAAGCCGGTACCCTTGTGTGAGCCATCGCAATAAGGTTGTTTTTGGCTTCGTCCACAGGCACACCAGGCGTATTTACCGGGTTTCAGGTCAACTACATAAGGTGATTTTTGGGCGATCTTTGCTTCTGACATGGTACTAGTTGTTTAATGATGAATAAAGCTACCCTGTTTATCTGTTAAGGACAAGAAAAAACAAGGCGAAAATGTGTTTGCAGTAAACATCTCACCCCTCATTAAACGTAGTTGCCCGGCCATTAGTTTAATTGCAGCAAGGTATTTTTCTTTTCTGCCAGGATAGCTAACAGTTCATCAAGTACGGCCCGGTGGGTACGGAAAACCAGCACCGCGAGGCGTAGCCAGAAAACGCCATTTAGGGTGGTTGAGGAAATGAAGATGCGGCCGTCATCCTGGATGGCCCGGATAAGTTTTTCGTTAAACCGGTTGGGGTTGGCTACATTGCCGGTATAGCGGTAAATGCATACCGACAACTCCGGTTCCGGGCCGACTTCGAAACCCAAGGCCTGGATTTTCTGATAAAAATACTGGCACAACAGCATCTTTTCTTCCAGGGCCTGGCGGAATACCCTTACCCCGAAAAGCTGCAGGGGTAGCCACATGCGCAGGCCGCGAAAATGTTTGGTGAGTTCGGGCGAGAGGTCGGCAGGGGAAGGCTCTGCTTCTACCTCGGTTACGTCCTGCATATAATTGGCCTGGTAAGCGTGGCTTTGGCGCAGGGCCTGTACATCTTTTACAATTACCGCGCCCAGTCCGTAGGCCAGAAACAAGCCTTTGTGTGGGTCAACGGTTACCGAGTCGGCTTGTTCAATACCGGTAAATCTGGCTTTAACGGCATCTATCAGCATAAAAAAACCACCATAAGCGGCATCAACATGAAACCACAGGTTGTGCTGGCGGGCCAGGGGGTCTATGGTGCCGGTGTCGGTGGTGCCGGCCGAGGCGATAATTAGAAAAGGGTTCAGGCCATTGGCTTTGTCTTCGGCTATTTGTGCCGCCAGGGCTTTTGTGTCCATTTTAAAATGGTCGTCAACCTTGATTTCGCGCAGTTTGGCTTCCCTGAGGCCGGCAATGCGGATGGCCTTATGTACCGAATGATGGGCCTGGCGGGTGAGGTAAATGCATGATTTTTCCACTTTTGCAGCGGCAACCCCTTTGGCATCGCGGGCGGTTACGATGGCAATCAGGTTGGCAATGGAGCCCCCCGAAGTGAGGTTGCCCAGCGCAGTGGCCGGGAAGCCGATTATCTGACAAATCCACCGGATAACCCTATTTTCCAGTTGTACGGCCCCCGGGCCGGCATAATATACCCCGGAGTATTGGTTGGTAACGGCTGCCAGGTAATCTCCCAGGGCAGTGGGGTAGATGCCACCCCCGGGAATATACCCCAGGTGCCTGCCCGAGGCCGGATTAATACCGGGGGTATCCACGTCTTCCCGGATAACGGGCAAAAGTTCATCTAACGTCCGCCCTTCTTCGGTAAAAGGGGTATTACGCAGACGTTTCCCGGGGGCAGCCTGTCCTGTGTAAGCTTTTATTTTATCAACGGTAGCAAGATAGTGGTGGGCATAATCCACCACTTTTTGGGTAAGCGCGGCCAGGGCTTCGCCTTGTGGTTCCAGCGATTGGGTTTCCGCTTGCAGCCCGGCCAGTTTCTTTTCCAGTACGTGCAGGTTTAACATAGGCTAAGTAAAAAATTCCGGCTGTTAAGGTAAAGCGAATCTGAGAAGCAAGCAAATGGTTTTATGCCGGCAGGACACCTGGTTGCCAACAGGGGACCGGCCTGCGTATTTCTGGGTATTGCACATGGCCTTCACCCCTGCTTACTGAGCCCTGCAATGAGCCATTTGGCTGATGCGGGGTTGGTTGCCAGGGGTACATTATGTACATCGCAGATTCTCAAAAGCATCAACACATCGGGTTCGTGCGGATGTTTTCCGAGCGGGTCGCGGAAAAAGAATACAGCACTTATTTCACCGTTGGCCGCCATGGCGGCAATCTGGGCGTCTCCCCCAAGCGGCCCGGAGAGGAGCCGTTCAACCATAAGACCGGCATTTTCTACGTGTTGGCCGGTGGTACCGGTAGCTACCAATTCTACCTGGTTCAGGTAGTGTTTGTTTTCGAGTAAGAAGGCCACCATCTCAGCTTTCTTGCCATCGTGGGCGATTATAGCAATTTTCATGGTACAAAGTTAGGCTTGTTTTACGGTTAGTATGGGGCGGAAATGTTATCAGGGAGTTAATGTTATCAGGATGTTTTACCGGCCAGTTGCCCGCAAGCGGCATCAATGTCTTTACCGCGGCTTCTGCGTACTTTAACGGTTACCCCACGGTTATCCAGGTAGGCGGCAAAACGGTCCAGGCGGTCGGCCCCGGCTTTGATGAAAGGGGTGTTGCTTACCGGGTTATATTCAATAATATTTACTTTGGACGGTACATGTTTGGTGAAACGGTAAAGCTCTTCGGCATCGGCCAGCGAATCGTTAAAGCCAGCAAACAAAATGTACTCGTAGGTAACCGGGTTTTTGGTTTTGGCAAAATAGTGCTTAAGGGCATCACGCA
>JALSJF010000133.1 GCA_026989505.1 Cyclobacteriaceae bacterium | reverse complement strand
TATCGCCCTGGGCCAGGTAGCGTACCCCACCGTGTACCAGTTTGGTGCTGCGTGATGAGGTGCCTTTGGCAAAGTCGTGTTGCTCAAGCACCAGGGTACGGTAGCCCCTGGAGGCAGCATCTACGCCAGCCCCAAGGCCGGTGGCACCACCACCAATTATGATGATGTCCCATTCCCAGGCGGGATGGGCTGCAATAAAATTGATAGTTTGCGACCTTTTCATTTTTTGTTAATCAATCGAGCCAGCCTTTGGTGCGGTCAATGGCTTTTTGCCAGCGTTGCTGATATTGGTTCCTGGCTTTCTCATCAATTGTACTGGTAAATTCCCGGTCTTCCTGCCATTGGGTTTTTAAGGTTTCCATATCCCAAAGCCCGGTGGCCAGGCCAGCCAGAAAGGCAGCGCCCAGGGCGGTGGTCTCAAGGTTTCTTGGCCGGCTAACTGGTATATTGGAAATATCAGCCTGGAACTGCATGAGTAAATTATTGGCTGTGGCACCGCCATCAACCCGTAACGCGTGCACGGGTTTGCCGGTATCTTTGGCCATGGTGGTCAGTACATCATTAACCTGAAAGGCAATGCTCTCCAGGGCCGCCCGGGCTATGTGGCCTTTGGTAGTGCCTCTGGTTATGCCAAAAACGCTACCCCTGGCGGATGCGTCCCAGTGCGGGGCACCGAGGCCGGTAAGGGCCGGAACAAAAACAATACCGCCATTGTCTTCAACAGCCGTAGCGTGTTTTTCGCTATCGGCTGCATGGTCAAACAGTTCCAGGCCATCGCGTAGCCACTGAATAAGGGCACCCCCCATAAAAACACTCCCTTCCAGGGCGTAGGTAACCTGGTTGTTTATTTGCCAGGCAATGGTGGTAAGCAGTTTGTGGGTAGAAGGAACGGGGGTTGCCCCGGTATTCATTACCAGAAAGCAGCCGGTGCCGTAGGTACACTTGGCCATTTCATTATCAATGCACATCTGGCCGAGCAGGGCGGCTTGCTGGTCACCCGCTATGCCGGCAATGGGGATAGCGCGATTATCGGTTATGTGGGCATTACCATAAATTTCGCTTGAGGAGCGAACCCCGGGAAGGAGGGAAGCAGGAATATCAAAAAGATCAAGCAACTCATCGTCCCATTGCAGGGTGTGAATGTTGTAGATCATGGTGCGGCTGGCATTGGTTACATCGGTAAGGTGCTGTTGCCCTCCGGTCAGGTTCCACACCAGCCAACTGTCTATGGTGCCAAAGGCCAATTCGCCATTTTCGGCTTGTTTACGGGCCCCGGCCACGTTGTCGAGTAACCATTTGATTTTTGTGGCCGAAAAATAGGCATCCAGAAGCAAACCGGTTTTTTGGGTGATTAGGTTTTCATGCCCGGCCTTTTTCAGTTCTTCACAGTAACTGGCTGTTCTGCGGTCCTGCCAGACAATGGCATGGTAAATTGGTTTGCCGGTTTTCCGGTGCCAGATAACTGTGGTCTCGCGCTGGTTGGTAATGCCAATGCCGGCCACGGTACCTTTACCTTGCAGCCGGTTGAGAAGTTGCAACATTACTTCACGTTGTGCTGCCCATATCTCTTCGGCATCGTGTTCTACCCAACCCGGTTGGGGAAATATCTGGCGAAATTCTTTTTGCGCAACTTCTACAGGCCTGGCTGCGGTATCGTATAAAATGGCCCGGGAACTGGTCGTCCCCTGGTCGAGGGCGAGGATAAAATCTGCCATAACTTTGAAGTACTTAACCCGGAAAACGTAACAGGATTTTCCACCTTTCAGGCCGGGTCATTATAATAGTAAGACAATCGGTCAATTATACATTTATTCTGTCCGATTGGCTTAGAATCTCCGGCTATTGAATCCACAAAATGGCGAAGCCTAATGTTATATTTTCCGGGGCTAACCCTGATGTAATTTATTTATGTCATTATTCACGATTTTCGTGAATGATTCGGGTTAAATATACAAATTACCCGCTAAAGCAATAATTTTTGCGAAAAAATTTAAAAAAGGAATATAAAAATCCAAAAAAAGAAATATATTTGGAGTAATAAAGAATAGAAATAGAATATTGTGGCAAAAAAGGTAAAATATTCGTCTAAAACCAGGCACACCACAGTAGCCGAGCCCCTGCCGGTAGTAGGCAGTCTCCCTTTGCTGGCCAGGCTGCGGGGGATGTCGTATATAGAGGTCAGCGATACCCGTTTGCCGGGTAAGAAACTTCAGGAGGTGCAAGAGCAAACCTCGTTGAGCGCCCAGGATATGGCCGGTATTATGGGGGTGAGCAAGAGCAAATATTATGAATTGTTGCAGTTGGATACCCTCAGCGAAAAAGCCGTAGATGCCTTAGCCGATTTTGCCGCCTTGTGGCAAAAAGGTTTAGATGCTTTTGATGGGGAGGTTGAGTTGCTGAATGAATGGTTAGCGAGGCGCAATACCAATTTGGGCAATGTAAGGCCCAAAGAATTGCTGTCTTCACGCCTGGGCCGCAGAGAGTTGGAAAAAGCTTTTCTGCGCATTGAGCATAGCACTTACGGATGATCCTTTACCACTTAGACAAACTGAAATACAGGGATGTCTGGCCACCTGAGGGCACCCTGCATGCCGATGGGAGGTGGAACAAGTCCGGACAGTGGTTGATTTATTGTTCACCAACAATTTCGCTGGCAAAACTGGAGATACTGGCCAATGAAAATAACCTGCCGGTAAAACGGGTATGTATGACTATTGAAGTTTCTGACAAGGCAGACGTTCATGTTGTCAGCCAGAATTTATTGCCTGATAACTGGATGCACCGGCCTTATCCGGCAGTTTTAAGCAGGTTTACCGGGGAATTTTTACGTACAGGAAAACTTGTGATGCAGGTGCCCTCGGCACAAAGTT
>JALSJF010000132.1 GCA_026989505.1 Cyclobacteriaceae bacterium | reverse complement strand
CGAGGGCGTTTGTGGCAATATTGAGGACGTGCAGGCAGAATTTATCCACAGCGACTCCCGGGAGGATTACCGTCAGGATATCCAGTCCATTTATGCTATTTACCAGGATTTGCTTTCGTGGTTTGATGGGGACGACCCGGGTGCTATTTTAGACGAATATATTTATGAACCTGAGACCAACAACCTCTTCCCCTTACAACCGCAGCCGAAAACCGGCCGCAACGATCCTTGCCCCTGTGGCAGCGGCAAAAAGTACAAAAAATGCTGTATGGACAAATAACCGGCTCCCCATCCTGCAGATATAATATTTTTGCCTATCTTTGCCTCCGTAATTAAGCTGATATGAATTTAAATTTATTACATCATCATTTTCATCATGGCCTGCAGGCGGTGTGGAAGTGGTATATGTAATTTTAACGATAACATAATCAAAAAACCCCGTCTGAGTAAATTAGACGGGGTTTTTTAGTCCCAGTCCGGTTTACTCAGGCACTAAGAAGCATGAAATGAGTAAACTGAAAATTGCCATCCAAAAAAGCGGTCGCCTGCATGACGAATCGCTTAAACTGCTGAAAGACTGTGGTATTACCATCAACAACGGCAAAGACCAGCTCAAGGTAGAGGTGCCTGATTTCCCCCTGGAAATCCTCTACCTGCGCAACTCCGACATTCCCCAGTACCTGGAGGATGGCGTGGTGGACATTGCCATTATTGGCGAGAACCTGCTTTACGAACAACAAAAGCAGGTGGCCACGGTGGAAAAGCTGGGCTTTGCCCGTTGCCGGGTTTCGCTGGCCGTGCCCAAAACGGTGACCGACAACTCCCTGGCCTACTTTGCAGGCCGTAAAATTGCCACTTCCTACCCCAACACACTGCGTACTTTTCTACGCGAAAACGGCATCCGGGCCGATATTCATGTAATCTCCGGCTCGGTGGAAATAGCGCCCAACATGGGCCTGGCCGATGGCGTTTGCGATATCGTCAGCTCGGGCAATACCTTGTTTAAAAACGGCTTGCGCGAAACCCGCACCATCCTGCACTCGGAGGCCGTACTGGCCAAATCGCTACAACTCGGGGCAGAACAGGAAGCCCTGCTGGAGCAGTTGCTGTTCCGCATCCGGGCGGTTTTGCCGGCTAAAAACACCAAATACATCCTGATGAATGTGCCCAACGCTAAAATAGCGGCTGTCAGCGCCCTATTGCCGGTGTTGCGTAGCCCTACGGTGCTGCCCCTGGCTGAAGAAGGCTGGAGTTCGCTTCACTCGGTTATCCAAGAAGATAAATTCTGGCAGGTGATAGGTGAGTTAAAAGCAGCCGGGGCCGAAGGTATCCTGGTGGTTCCCATAGACAAAATCGTACGCTAATGAATATCATCAAAAAACCCGCACGTAGTACATGGGCAGCACTATGTCAGCGGCCGGAGACCGATACCGAATTGCTCGACCGGGCCGTGGCCGGCATCCTCGCCACCGTAAAAAAAGAGGGCGACAAGGCCCTGCTGCACTACACCCGCAAGTTCGACCGGGCTACCCTCAGCCAAATGGCAGTTACCCGCGAGGAAACAGACCGGGCCGGCCAACAGGTGCCGGAGGCCTTGCAGGCCGCCATTGCGGTAGCGGCCGCTAATATCGAAACTTTTCATGCCGCCCAGGCCCGGCCGACACCCAAGGTGACCACCACTCCGGGGGTGGTGTGCTGGCAGCAGCGGGTGGGTATCGAAAAGGTGGGGCTCTATATCCCCGGAGGCTCGGCACCGCTGTTTTCCAGTGTCCTGATGCTGGGCATTCCCGCCCGGCTGGCCGGCTGCCGCGAGATTATTTTGTGCACTCCGCCCGACAAAGACGGCCAGATAGCCCCGGCCATCCTCTATACGGCAAATTTGGTGGGGGTTACCCGTATTTTCAAAGTTGGCGGGGCCCAGGCCATTGCCGCCCTGGCCTACGGCACGGAAACTATCCCCCGGGTAGATAAGATTTTCGGGCCCGGCAACCGGTTTGTCACCCGGGCCAAGGAGTTGGTGCAACGGCACGGCACGGCCATAGATATGCCGGCCGGCCCCAGCGAGGTGCTTATCATAGCCGATGATTCGGGCATCCCCGCGTTCATTGCGGCCGATTTGCTGGCCCAGGCCGAACATGGCCCCGACAGCCAGGTTATGCTGGTGGCAACTAATAAGGATATTTTATCAAAAACCATAGCTGCCGTCAACGAACAACTGCCACTACTGCCCCGCCAGGAGGTTGCCCGCCAGGCCCTGGCCGGCAGCCGGTTTGTTTTATTCGATACGCTTGACGATTGTCTGGCGTTTAGCAATGCCTACGCCCCCGAGCACCTGATTGTCGCCACCCGTAACCCCACCTCTTTGACCGGTAAAATTACCCATGCCGGCTCGGTTTTTCTGGGGCACTATAGCTGCGAAAGTGCCGGGGACTACGCCTCGGGCACCAACCACACCCTGCCCACCAACGGTTATGCCCGCAGCTACAGCGGGGTGTCGCTTGACAGCTTCGTGCGTCAGATTACCTTTCAGGAACTCAGCCCCCGGGGCTTGCAAAACCTGGGCCCGGCCATTGCGCAAATGGCGGCAGCCGAAGGGCTCCTGGCGCACAAAAATGCTGTAAGTATCCGCTTAAAAACCTTGAAAAATGATTGACTTGCAAAAACTCGCCCGCCCCGAAATCCTGGCCCTGCAACCGTACCGCAGCGCCCGCGATGAATACGATGACCGGGCCACGGTATTTCTCGATGCCAACGAAACCCCCTACGGCCAACTGAACCGCTATCCCGACCCCTGGCAGCGGCAGCTTAAAACGCTGCTGGCCGACAGGCAGGGGGTGCGCCCGGCCAATATTTTTATCGGCAACGGCAGCGATGAGGTAATCGACCTGGCCCTGCGGATATTCTGCCGCCCGGGGCAGGACAAAGCCCTTACTTTTTACCCCGGTTACAGCATGTACGGGGTGTCGGCCGCTTTCAATGGGGTGGAGTTCCTGCAACTGGCGCTCACCCCGGACTTTCAGTTGGATACAGTCCGGCTAAGCCCTTATCTAGCTGATAATCAGCTAAAACTGATTTTTCTTTGCTCGCCCAACAACCCTACGGGTAACCTGCTTAACCCCACGGATGTTGAATTTGTATTGAACCGTTTTTCCGGCCTGGTGGTGCTGGATGAGGCCTATATCGAGTTTAGCGAGGCCGAATCCTGGGTTGCCCGGCTGGCGCAATACCCCAACCTGATAGTCAGCCAAACCCTGAGCAAAGCCTGGGGGTTGGCCGCGGCCCGGGTGGGGGTTGCGTATGCACATGAGGAAATAATGGCCCTGTTTAACAAGGTAAAGCCGCCTTACAACGTCAGCACGCTCAACCAGCAGGCGGCCATCGCAGCCCTGCAACGCCCCGATGTGCTGGCCCGCAACCGGCAGGCAGTACTGGAGGAAAAAGAACGGGTAGCGGCCGCCTTGCAGCAGCTTGCCCTGGTAAAAAAAGTTTATCCTTCGGAGGCCAACTTTTTGCTGGTAGAGGTGCAGGAAGCCGACCGCCTTTACAAGCAACTGCTTGCCCGGGGTATAGTGGTCAGAAACAGAAACAGCCTGGTGCCCGACTGCCTGCGCCTGACTATCGGTACTCCGGCCGAAAACACCCGGTTAATCAACGCCCTTAACGAACTATCGGAATGATGTTTTTAAAAACTATGAACAAACAGATAATCCACAATTTAACAATTATACATCCATGAAAAAAGTCCTTTTTATCGACCGTGACGGCACGCTGGTCATCGAACCACCGGACGACTACCAACTCGACAGCCTGGAGAAGCTGGAATTTTACCCCGGGGTCTTTCAGGGGCTGGGTCGCATCGCCACCGAGCTTGACTACGAACTGGTAATGGTCACCAACCAGGATGGCCTGGGTACGGCTGCCTTTCCCGAAGATACCTTCTGGCCGGCCCACAACAAGCTCATGCAGGCCCTGGCCAACGAGGGCATCACCTTTGCCGAGGTGCTTATAGACAAAAGCCTGCCGGCCGACAAGGCCCCCACCCGCAAGCCGCGCACGGGGCTGCTGGCAAAATACCTCTACGGCCCCTACGACCTGGCCAACTCCTGGGTCATAGGCGACCGGGCCACCGATATGGAACTGGCCGCCAACCTCGGCTGCCGGGGTATTTTGCTCAATAATTTCAGCCATCCGGCTGCGGCCCTGGTTACCCGGAACTGGCCGGCTATCTACCGCTACCTGAAGGCCGTACCGCGCTCAGCCACGGTAAACCGGCAAACCTCCGAAACCGACATAGCCGTATCCCTTAACCTGGATGGTTCCGGGAAGAGTGATATCCGCACCGGCCTGGGCTTCTTCGATCACATGCTGACACAAATTGCCAAACAT
Source organism: Cyclobacteriaceae bacterium (assembly GCA_026989505.1). Taxonomy (GTDB): domain Bacteria; phylum Bacteroidota; class Bacteroidia; order Cytophagales; family Cyclobacteriaceae; genus S012-113. The sequence goes on along the minus strand of JALSJF010000132.1, from coordinate 14,168 downwards.
GGCCAGCTTGATTTAACGATGGAAGTAGAGGGTGACCTGGAAATAGACGAACATCACACCATAGAAGATACGGCTTTAAGCCTGGGGGAAGCATTTACAAAGGCATTGGGAAGTAAAAAAGGGATTGCGCGTTATGGGTTTTTATTGCCCATGGACGACTGCCTGGCCCAGGTGGCCATCGATTTCGGTGGCCGGCCGTGGCTGGTGTGGGAAGCGGACTTCAGGCGGGAAAAAATCGGAGAAGTGCCTACCGAAATGTTCTTCCACTTTTTTAAGTCCTTTAGCGATGCCGCCCGCTGCAACCTCAACATCAAAGCCGAAGGAGGTAACGAACACCATAAAGCCGAGGCCATTTTCAAAGCATTTGCCAAAGCGGTAAAGATGGCCGTGGCCAAAACCGATAACCACACCATCCCCAGTACCAAAGGAAGCCTATGATAGCCATAGTGAAATACAATGCCGGCAACATCCGTTCGGTGCAGAACGCCCTCGCGGGCCTGGGTTTCGAAAGCCGGGTTACCGACAACCGCCAGGAAATCCTCCGGGCCGATAAGGTTATCCTGCCGGGGGTAGGCGAAGCCTCTTCGGCCATGCAGTACCTGCAGGAAAAAGGCCTCGACAAAACCCTCCTGGCGCTTGACCAGCCTATGCTGGGTATCTGCCTGGGCTTGCAGCTTATGTGCCGCCAAAGTGCCGAGGGCAACACCCCGGGGTTGGGTATTTTTAACGCCAACGTGAAGAAGTTTCCGCCTGCGGCCCGGGTGCCGCACACCGGCTGGAACAATGCCGGCCAATTGCGCGGCCCCCTGTTTGCCGGCATTGCCCCCACAGCCGATATGTACTATGTGCACAGCTACTATGCCGAAATTACCGGCCAGACCGTGGCGGTGTGCGACTATATTACCCCGTTTAGTGCCGCCCTGCAGCACAACAACTTTTTTGCTACCCAGTTTCACCCGGAAAAATCGGCTGCGGCCGGCCGGCAGGTACTGAAAAACTTTTTATCCCTATGAAAATTATCGCGGCTATAGATATTATTGACGGCAAGTGCGTCAGGCTTACCAAAGGCGATTACCGCACCCGCAAAACCTACCATGAAAACCCGCTGGAAGTAGCCAAAGCTTTTGCCGGCAGCGGCATCCGCTATGTGCACCTGGTTGACCTGGATGGCGCCCGGGCCCGCCATGTGGTTAACCATAAGGTGCTCGAGCAGATTGCCAGCCAAACCACCCTGGAGGTAGATTTTGGCGGAGGCCTGAAGTCGGATGCGGATGTCCGTATTGCCTTTGAAAGTGGCGCCCGGCAAATTACTGCTGGCAGCATAGCCGTTACCGACCCGCCACAGGTACTCCGCTGGTTGCAGCAGTATGGTAGCGAACGCATCATCCTCGGGGCCGACAGCCACAACCGGCAGGTGGCTACCCACGGCTGGCAACGGCAATCGGACCTGGATGTGGTGGACTTTATCAACAACTATGCGCAACAGGGCATCGGTTATGTCATCAGCACCGATATTGCCAAAGACGGCATGCTGGCCGGCCCGGCTGTGGCCCTGTACCGGGAAATCCTGGCCGAAACCCGGGTAAAGCTGATTGCCAGTGGTGGGATAACCACTATTGGCGACCTGCGGCAACTAAAAGAGGCAGGTTGCGATGGGGCCATTATTGGCAAAGCTATTTATGAAGGAAAAATAACCCTTAAAGCATTGGCATCACTATGTTAAAGAAGCGTATTATCCCTTGTTTGGATATTAAAGACGGCCGCACCGTGAAGGGCGTGAACTTCCTCGGTATCCGGGATGCCGGAGACCCCGTTGCGCTGGCCAAACGGTATGTGGCCGAAGGGGCCGATGAACTGGTGTTCCTCGATATTACGGCTACGGTTGAAAACCGCCAGACACTGGTTGACCTGGTTAGCAACATCGCCCGTGAAATAACTATCCCCTTTACCGTAGGCGGGGGCATCAATACCCTTAACGATGTGGGCCGCCTGATCACAGCCGGGGCGGATAAGGTGAGCCTTAACTCGGCTGCCCTGCGCCACCCGGAGCTGATTAGTGAGATAGCCGGCACTTTTGGCAGCCAGTGTGTGGTGGTGGCCATCGACACCAAGTTTACAGACGGGGCCTGGCGGGTGTTCAGCCACGGAGGGCGCACACCAACAGCCTTGCAAGCAGTGGCCTGGGCCAAAGAGGCGGCTGCGCTGGGAGCGGGTGAAATACTCCTCACCTCCATGAACCACGATGGCACCAAGAACGGCTTTGCCCTCGACATAACCACGGCAGTGTGCCGGGCCGTCAATATTCCGGTCATTGCTTCCGGGGGTGCCGGCACCCGCCAGCATTTCCGGGAGCTTTTTGCCACCACCCCGGCCAGTGCCGGCCTGGCTGCCAGTATTTTTCATTTTGGCGAAATAGCCATTCCCGGACTTAAAAAATATTTATTCAACCAAAACATACCCGTACGATGCAGCTAGATTTTAACAAAGATAACGGCCTGATACCGGTCGTTATTCAGGATAACACCACCCGGCAGGTGCTCATGCTGGGCTATATGAACCGGGACGCCCTGGAGAAAACCCGCCAGGAAGGCCGGGTAACCTTTTACAGCCGCAGTAAAAACCGGTTGTGGACCAAAGGCGAAACCTCGGGCCATTACCTGCAGGTAGAGGATATAAAGGCCGACTGTGACCGGGATACCCTCCTCATTAGTGTTACCCCGGCTGGCCCGGTCTGCCACACCGGTGCGGCTTCCTGTTTTGGCGCAGAAACCGCCCAGGGCTTTTTATACCGGCTGGAACAAACCCTGGCCGGCCGGATAAAGGCCGGGGACAAAAATTCTTATACCCGTACGCTTTACCGGCAGGGAATCAACAAAATTGCCCAAAAGGTGGGAGAAGAGGCCGTAGAGCTGGTTATCGAAGCCATAGATGATAACCCTGACCTGTTTAAGGAAGAAGCGGCCGACCTGCTCTACCACTTGCTGTTGCTGCTGCAGGCTAAGGGGTTGTCACTGACCGATATAGAGGCGGTTTTACAGGCCCGGGCGGTAAAGGAAGCTAAACCATAACCTTTAGCTATTGGCCTTTGGTGAGCAAAAAGGCTGTTATTCGCTAATAATTGCTTACCTTTGCCTTATAGCTTGTTATCTTTATAAGTGTTAGTAGTGCCTCCGGGGCTAAGTCCTGGGTGGATTTTATATTATTCATTTGTTGGCAACAAGGCTATAAATGAATAATAACATGCATAATACCCTTTACAGTGTAATTACCGGTACCGGTAATTATATTCCCCCCAAGCGTATCTTAAACGAAGACTTTCTGGCCCGTGAGTTTTATGATGCGGATGAACAAAAGCTTACCCGGCCAAACCGGGAAATAATTGACAAGTTCTTTGAAATCACTACCATTGGTGAAAGAAGGTATGTGGCCGATGACCTGGTGACTTCCGATATTGCCTATCTGGCGGCAGAGCAGACGCTAAAGTCTTCCGGTACCGATAAAGAAACATTAGACTACCTCATTGTAGCGCATAATTTTGGCGATGTGAAACATGGCAGCAACCGCACCGACATGGTACCAAGCCTGGCCGCCCGGGTAAAATATAAGCTGGGCATAAAAAACCCCAACACCGTAGCCTATGACTTACCCTTTGGGTGCCCGGGCTGGCTGCAAGCCATCATTCAGGCCGACTATTTCATTAAATCGGGTGATGCCAAAAGAATATTGGTTATCGGGGCAGAAGTCCTGTCGCGTGTTGCCGATCCCCATGACCGGGACAGTATGCTTTATGCCGATGGGGCCGGGGCGGTAATCCTTGAAGCGCGCACGAGTACGGTGCCAACAGGTATTCTGGCCCACAAAACCCGTTCCGATACTTTTTTGTTCTCCAAAATGCTGGATATGGGCAAGTCTTACAACCCTGACATTGAAGACAAAGGGGATATTTTTCTGAAAATGAACGGCCGTAAACTTTATCAATATGCCCTGGAAACCGTACCCCAGGCAATTAAAGACTGCCTCGAAAAAAGCCGGGTGCCCATCAGCAAAATAAAAAAAATACTTATTCACCAGGCTAACGGCAAAATGGATGACGCTATTTTGAAAAGGCTTTACAACTTGTTCGGCCAGGAAGAAGTGCCGCCCGGCATTATGCCCATGACCATCTCCTGGCTGGGCAACTCATCGGTGGCTACCCTGCCCACTTTGTTTGACCTCATCCTGAATAACAAATTGCCTGACCATCAACTGCAAGAAGGCGACTACCTGCTTTTTGCTTCGGTTGGGGCCGGCATGAATATCAACGCCATGGTGTATAAGATGTAAATACCGCAGGAATGTTTCCCAAAAGATGCTTTCAAGTAATTTTTTCCTTCGTTAACTTGCTGTTTTCCATTTACTAATCGTCTTATGCGTATAAAACCTGTTGTAAAAATTTTACTGGCTAGCCTGGCCTTCCTTTTGGTAGCTGTCAGCGGTTTTTTCTTCTGGGCCTCATCAGCCAATTACCCCGAAGAAAGCTACCGGCAATACCTGGAATACGATTATCCGTCAAATCCGGATCATGATTCTGTTTACACCGTTGTAACCTACAATATTGGTTACCTCAGTGGCATGACCAACAACCGTCCGGTGGTCAGGCGCAAACAACTTTATGATGCCAACCTGAGAAAGGTTTACCATGAGTTTAAACAAGTTAAAGCCGATATCATTTGTTTACAGGAAATTGATTATCATGCCAACCGGTCGTTTTATGTTAATCAGCAGGCAGAGCTGGCCAAAGCAGGCTACAACTATGTTTTTCAGGCGGTTAACTGGGATGTAAGGTATTTGCCCTACCCTTACTGGCCAGTTTCCGCCCATTATGGTGAGGTGCTGTCGGGGCAATCGATATTGAGCAAATACCCCTTGCAGGAAAATGAACGGCATGTGCTGGCGCGGGTAGCCTCGGCCCCTTTTTATCGCCAGGCTTTTTATCTCGACCGGCTGGCGCAGGTGTCGCAGGTAGATATCAACGGCCAAACGGTTATCATTATTAATGTACACCTGGAGGCTTTCGATAAAACTACCCGGGCAACCCATACCCGCTATGTAGCTGAATTGTATAAGAAGTTCAGCCCGACTTACCCGGTACTGCTGGCCGGTGATTTTAACAGCGATGTCGGAGACGGTAACGCTACCATAAAAACCATCTTTGCCTTGCCGGGCATTAAATCGGCTGTGGCGGCCGGGTACAAAACCTACCCGGCCAACCAACCCGCCAAACGTCTCGACTATATCTTCTATAATGAGCCGTATATCGAGGCAATAGAAGCCGGTATCCTCAGCTCTTTTGGCGAGGCATCCGACCACTTGCCGGTTATGCTGACCTTCAGGCTGAAATAATTCTTTTTAATCACCAGGGCTGCCGGCACTATAAAAAAGCCGCCCCCAAGCAAATGCAGCAAATGAATCAACAAAACCGGTAAACCGTGATTGCCTGCCACTTATTTGCAGCCGCTAACAGGGTTTAATATCTTTATGGCCGGCAGAGCATAGCATGGCAAATTATCTGGATCATTCAATCGAGTTCTTAAAAGGCGTAGGCCCGGCCCGGGCAGAATTATTGAAAAAAGAACTGGGCCTCGTCACGTATGGTGATTTGCTTACGTATTTTCCTTTCCGCTATGAAGACCGCACAAAATTTTACCGTATCAACCAACTACAGGATGGCATGCCGCTGGTGCAGGTAGCGGCCAGGATTACCGGCATTCAGCTTATGGGCCAACGTTATAAGCAGCGGCTGGTGGCCCGGGCTACCGATGCTACGGGCACGCTGGAGTTGGTATGGTTTAAAGGCATTCATTGGGTGCATAAACAGCTAAAGCCGGGGGTTGACTATGTGATTTTTGGCAAACCCAGCCGTTACGGCCGCAAAATGACGATGGCCCACCCCGAAATTGAGGTGGCCACAGCAGCCCATAGCGAAGCCAGGTTTTTGCAGCCGGTATATACTACCACCGAAACCCTCAAGCGCAAATACCTCGACAGTAAAGCCCTGGTAAAAATTATGCAGGGGTTAGTAAAGGCTGCCCCTGCCCATATTGAGGAAAACCTGCCCGCGGCCTTACGGCAGGAACTCAACCTGATGCCGGCTGCTGAAGCCTGCCGCCAGATCCACTTTCCCGAAGATTACCGCCAGCTTGACCTGGCCCGCTTCCGGCTCAAGTTTGAAGAGCTATTTTATATCCAACTGCAACTACTTAAACTGAAGGAAGGCAGGGCCGCCCGCTTTCACGGGCGGGTGTTTAAAGATACCGCTTTGTTGACCCGGTTTTATAATGAACACCTGCCCTTTGAGCTTACCGGGGCGCAGAAAAGGGTCATCAAGGAGATTTACCACGACATGAAATCGGGCACCCAAATGAACCGCCTGCTGCAGGGCGATGTGGGCTCGGGCAAAACCATTGTTGCTTTTATCTGCATGCTGTTGCCGATAGGCGAAGGGGCCCAGGCTACGCTGATGGCGCCAACGGAAATCCTGGCCCGGCAACACTATCAGGGGCTAAAGCCGTTTGCCGCAGCTATGGGGCTGAAGATTGCCCTGCTCACCGGCTCAACCAAAACCAGCGAGCGTAAAGCCCTGCATACGGCCCTTGAAGCCGGGGCCCTCCATATTTTGGTGGGCACCCATGCCCTGTTGGAAGAAACCGTAAAGTTTAACCACCTGGGGTTGGCTATTGTTGATGAACAGCACCGGTTTGGTGTGGCCCAACGTTCAAAATTGTGGCGCAAGAACAAAGATGTTTATCCCCATGTGCTGGTTATGACGGCCACTCCCATCCCGCGGACCCTGGCCATGACCCTGTATGGCGATTTGGATATCTCGGTGATAGATGAACTGCCGGCCGGCCGCAAACCCATAAAAACCATCCACCGCTACGATGCCAACCGGCTGAAAGTAAACGCTTTTTTAAAACAGGAGATAGCCAAAGGCCGGCAGGTGTACATTGTTTATCCGTTGATAGAAGAATCGGAAAAATCTGACCTGAAAGACTTAATGGACGGCTATGAGAGTGTCTGCCGGGCTTTCCCCGAGTACCATGTAAGCATTGTGCATGGTAAGATGAAGCCCGAAGCCAAGCAGTTTGAAATGCAGCGTTTTGTGCAGGGCGAAACCCAGATTATGGTGGCCACTACAGTAATAGAAGTAGGCGTGGATGTGCCCAATGCCTCGGTGATGGTGATAGAAAATGCCGAACGTTTCGGGCTGGCACAACTCCACCAGCTCCGGGGCCGGGTCGGCCGGGGGGCCGACCAATCGTACTGCGTACTGATGAGTAGTTTCAAGCTCTCGGCCGATGCCCGTACCCGCCTCGAAACCATGGTGCGCACCAACAACGGCTTTGAGATAGCCGACACCGACTTGAAACTACGCGGCCCCGGAGACCTCATGGGTACCCGGCAAAGCGGTATCCTCGACCTCAAAATTGCCGATCTCGGCAAAGATGGTCACATACTACAGGTGGCCCGCGAGAAGGCCCGCGAAATACTGGCTGCCGACCCGGAACTGCAGTTGCCCGAAAACGCTCTGCTCAAGCGCAAGCTGGCGGGGCTAATGGCCGGCAGTACCATGTGGCGTAATATTAGTTAACCACGGAATATTCACCTGTTTTGCTTAATTTAGGCGCAATGAAATCCCGGCTGATTAGTTTGGTCATCGTTGTTTTGCTTGCCTTGCCGGAACTGGCAGCGCAAACGGGCGCTTATTTTATTACCCATTACAATCCCGGGGAATATAACTTTGACAACACCAATTATGCTTTCCTGCAGGATAGCCTGGGGGTAATGCATATTGCCAACCGCCAGGGGGTGTTGAACTTTGACGGCAACAACTGGTGGCTGACCCCGGTGCCGTACTCGGCCTTTTGCCTGGCGATGGCTGACGGCAACTTATATGTTGGCGGCCGTGAAGGTTTTGGCGTGATTACGGCCGCGGCCGGCAGTGAACAAACCTATAGCCCCATAGATACGCTGCACCGGCAAATTATCAAATGTGTGGCCCTCAACAACCGGGTCTATTATATCAACGATCATTATCTTTTTAGCTTTCATACCGCTAACCCGGGGCACATCGACACCCTCTTGTCCACTCGCGAAGACCTGCTCGACCTGGTGGTTTTCAGGAATAAGCTCTACCTCACCTTTTCTGCCTCGGGCCTGCAGCAAATCACCAACACCGGTTTGCCCAACCGCGAATTTACCCCACCTCCGGGAGCTTATTTTGTCCGCCAGTCACCGTCCGGCCGGTTATTGTTCTTAACTGGCGAAAGCGATATTTATATTCAAACCAAAGACACCATTGAAAAACTGGCTTTTGACAATAAAGATTACCTGGTTGATCATTCGGTTACCGAAATCAATTGGGTGACAGATTCGCTCATTGCCATCAGCACCTTTACCAAAGGGATACTGTTTGTGCGGGCCGCTGATGGTAAAACAACGCAGTTGGTAACCTATGAAACCGGCTTGCCCGACAACCAGATAACCAGCCTTTATCCGGATAGGGCAGGCGGGGTCTGGGTTATGCACCCATTTGGCTTCAGTGTTATTTCACCGGAGCTGCCCTTGCGCAGCTTCAACCATTACCCCGGGCTCAGGGGCACCCTGATAAGTGTGTTGCCCTATCAAAACCAACTGTATGTTGGTACTACCCTGGGGGTTTTCCGGCTAACCGAAAAGCAACAGGTCCGCCAGTCAACCGTGTACGACCGGGTAAGGATTGAAATTGCACCACAGGAAACAGAAGCGCAGGAAAAAGAAGAAGTAGAAAGAAAAGGCTTGTTTAAACGCAAACGCAGGAAAAAACGCCAGTCCGAAAAGAAAGCAGAACAGCCTGCCAGGCCCCGGTACAAATATGTTTACCGGCAGCGGGTAGTAGAAGAGGTCTTGGCCCGCTACCATGAATTTGAGCAGCTTAGGGGCATCCATGCCAAAGCCACGCAATTGTTGGTTTACCAAAACCAGCTTTTTGCCGGCACCTCACATGGCGTTTACCGGTTGCAAGGTGATTCGGCCCGGCAATTGGTAACCGTGCCGGTACTGCATATGTTTGGCCTGCCCCGGCAAAACCTGCTCTTTGTGAGTACGGTAGAGGAAGAAGTAAAAGTGCTGGAATACCAGGGGCGGCAATGGCGGCCAACCGGCATGCTGGCCGGGCTTAACGATTTTATTGATCAAATTGCCCTTGACCCCGAAGGCAATGTTTGGCTCTGCGGGGCCGATTCGCTTTACCGGCTGACGATTGAAGACCGCGACCTGGTTGATGTAGAGGTGTACGGGATAGAAAACCCGCATTTCGACCGCATTTATGCCGTCAACTTTAAGGGCAAGATACATTTTATCAACTCCTCGGGATATTTTGCCTACGAAAACCGTAAAATCGTTCGCCAGGGGTATATTGAAGCGGCTATTGGCTTGCCCAAAAGGTATCTGCTTGGCCACCAGGGTGAATTGTGGATAAATACCGGCAGCCATTGGTATGGGGCCGATAAGGATATCAGGAAGTCGCTTAATTTTCTCAGCCTTTTTAAAGACCCGCAATCGGTAGCGAGGGATAAAGGGGATAGCTTTTGGGTTATCACGGCCGCCAACGATCTGTATAAAATTGACACCCGGAAAATTGCCGGCATTGGCGGTGAAGACATCATCTTTTTGAAGGAAGTCCGCAGTAACGATAAAAAAATTGCGGTGGTTGAACAGTTGGTGGTTAATCAGGAAAACAGCTCCCTGACGTTTGAGTTTGCTTCGCCTGACTATTCGGGGATTTATCGTAAAGAATATCAGTTTCGTTTAGCCAATACCAGCGGCACCCGTTCGCCCTGGTCGGCCTGGTCAACCACCAATAATATCATTTCATATCAGTTTTTGCCCCCGGATACCTATACCCTGGAGGTAAGGTTCCGAAATGCCCTGGGCAAGGTGGTAAGTGCCGAACCGTTTACCTTTACCATTGTGCCGCCCTATTGGAAGCGCCCCTGGTTTTATATGGCCGAGCTGGTCTTTTTCGGCAGCCTGCTGATGTTGTCGTTTTACCTGAACCGGGGCAAAAACAAGTACACTTTTGTGAGCCGGTTACTGGGTTTTCTTACCTTAATCCTGATTGTGGAGTTTTTTCAAACCATTGCCGAATATAAGTTTGAAACCAACGAATCACCGGTGATCAACTTTTTTATTCAGGCCTTTATTGCCCTGCTGGTGTTGCCGGTGGAAGCCCTGTTGCGCAAATGGCTGACCTTAAAACCGGCCGTTGAACTCCCTCGGGATGAAAAAGGTAAGTAAAGAAATGCCAAAGGGCGCCTTGACTTAACCGGGGATATTCCGTAGCGTATAAAGTGTGGATAACCGTACCCGAAATCCGCCTTTATTGTTTACTTTAGGCATTCGTGTTTGCGTATAAATTTACGGCTATACTATGAACCCCGAAGATGTTAATACCCTGATCCGCCAGCGCAGGTCGGTGTTTCCCAAAGATTACACCGGAGAAAAAGCCGCTGACAGCATCATCTGGCAATTGCTGGAAAATGCCAATTGGGCCCCTACCCATAAACATACCGAACCCTGGCGGTTTAAAGTGTTTTGCAGGGAGGGCCTGCAACTATTTGCCCAATACCAGGCAGAAAAATACCGGCAGCAACATTGGGGAACGGCCGGTTTTCTGGAGGCCAAATACCAGAAGCTGCTTACCAAACCGCTGAAATGTTCCCATATCATAGCCATTGGTGTTCACCATGCCCCCGGTTCACCGGTGCCCGAAATTGAAGAGGTGGCGGCCGTTAGCTGTGCGGTACAAAATATCCTGCTTTCGGCCCCGGTTTATGGCCTGGGGGCCTACTGGTCAACAGGCGGGGTTACGTATCTGGAGGAGGCCAGGGCTTTTTTTGGTTTGCAGCCGGAAGACAAACTCTTGGGGTTTATCTACCTCGGGGTAACAAAAAAGGCTTTACCGGTCAGCCAGCGAGGCCCCATAGCCGACAAAGTTGACTGGGTTACCGGAGGGCATACGGGTGATTAAACTCATTTTAACAGTTGATGTAGGTCATTTTAATTGCTGCCGTTGCGTTGGTTCTTTGTATAAAGAACCCTGGCTGTATGCTACCTCCCTGGTTAACAAAATATTTTTTGCTTGTTCTGCTGAGCACTAGGCTGGCGGCACCTGCCGTGTTTGCTATGGCCGGCAGTACTACGGGTATTCCGCAAGGGAAACTTTTCTTCGGCTCTTACGACAAAAAATTCTATTGCCTCGATATGGACACCGGTAATGAAATCTGGTCTTTTACAACCCAGGGCTGGATACACGGTAGCGCTGCTGCTTATAATAATAAGGTGGTGTTTGGTTCCACCGATCATAATTTGTACTGCCTCGATATTGTTACCGGGGAATTGTTGTGGCAGTTTACGGCCGGCAACTGGTTTTATGCCTCCCCGGTAATTGTGGATAATAAGGTTTTCATCGGCTCAAAAGACCAGAATTTTTATTGCCTCGATCTCAACACCGGAAAAGAGTTGTGGCGCTTTACCACCAACGATTGGGTGTACGCTACGGCAGCGGTTACCGGGGGTAAGGTTTATTTTGGGGCCAAAGACAATTTTGTTTATTGCCTTGATGCGGGTTCGGGTAAAGAGATTTGGCGGTTTCAAACCAAAGACTGGCCTTATGCCGGCATAACGGTGGCCGGGGGCAAAGTGTTTGCCGGGGCCAAAGACAAAAACCTGTACTGCATAGACGCTACCACAGGGAAGCAAATCTGGCGCTTTAAAACCGGAGGCTGGGTATATTCCAGGGCCCTGGTTGATCATGGCCGGGTATATTTCGGCTCGCGCGATAAGCACCTGTATTGCCTTGATATTATCACCGGCCTGGAAATCTGGCGGTTCAAAACCCTGGGCTGGGTGTGGGCTGACCCTGTGGTACATGCCGGCCAGGTGGTGTTTGGCTCCAAAGACAAGCAGGTGTATGCCGTAGATATTGAAACGGCTGAAGTAACCTGGAAATTCAGGGCTGCGGGCTGGGTGCGGGCCCGGGCCGGTATTGTGCAGGATAAAATTTACGTTGGCGCTGCCGACCGCACATTTTATTGCCTTGATTTTACTACCGGGGAACTTGTCTGGGCAAAGAAAACAGGCGGGGAAGTTTCTGCCAAAGCTTACCTCGCAGATGACAAGCTGTTTTTCGGTAGTTGGGATAAAAACCTTTATGCTGTTGACCTGCACGCAGGCAAGGAGTTGTGGAAGTTTAAGGCAGGCGCTGCCGTTACCTCCAGCCCCCTGCTGGCCGGTAATAAGTTGGTTTGGGGCGCGAAGGACAGTCTGGTTTACTGTGTTGATATAACCACCGGGAAAGAATTATGGCGGTTTAAAACCCGGGGCTGGGTGCATGCCAGCCCGGCCGTGGGCAATAACAAGGTTGTGTTTGGCTCAACAGATAATAACCTGTATTGTGTTGACCTGGCTACCGGCAACCTGCTCTGGCAATTTTCCTGCCATGACTGGGTATATGCCAGCCCGGTGGTGGCAGGTGAAAAAGTCCTCTTTGGCTCCCGCGACCACAATTTTTACTGCCTCGACTTAACCACCGGAAACAAACTCTGGCAGTTTACCACAGGAGACTGGGTTTCTTCGCCCCCCGCGGTAAAAGATGGCCGGGTGGTTTTTGGCAGTAAAGATAAAAACCTCTATTGCCTTGACATTGCTACAGGGAAATTGCGTTGGCAGTTTGCTGCCGGCAAAAGGATTTGGGCCCGCCCCGCTATTGCCGATGGGGTTGTTTATTTTGGTTCTGCCGATAAAAACTTTTATGCCCTCAGCCTTAACGATGGCCGTGAGCGTTGGCGTTTTACCACAGGCGGAATCATCTCTTCGGGCCCGGTGGCTGTGGCTGGGAAACTTATTTTTGGTAGCTGGGACTGGCAGTTGTACTGTTTAGACAGCGCAACCGGTACCGTGCTGTGGCAGTTTGCCGTGCAAGGCTCTATCGCCTGCCGGCCTGTGGTGGCCGATGGCAAGGTGTTTTTTGGCGCCAACGATGAAAAGATATATGCCGTAGATATGACGACTGGCGAGGAAAAATGGCAATTTAAAACCAACGGCTGGGTGTGGTCCACCCCGGCCCTATATTGAAAATAGTTACAGATGAATAACCTATCTTTGTTTATATTAGCTTCACCTTAAAACCCTGCTCATGAAGACGCTTACCTACCTGTTTGCCCTTGTCTTGTTTACCCTGCCCTCACAGGCCCAGCAAAATGCCCATACTACGGCCGGAATTCACCGGTTTGTGGTGGCTGAAGTGCTGCAAACCACCTCCTATACCTACCTGCTGGCCAATGAGGATGCCCGCCAGCAATGGCTGGCCCTGCCCAGAACAGAAGCTAACGCGGGGGAGGTTTATTATTATCAGGAGGGTATAGAAATGAAAGACTTTAAAAGTACCGAACTCAACCGCACCTTTGCCTCGGTACTCTTTATAGGCGGGGTGCAAAGTGCCCGGGCTATTCAACCGGGCAACCCGCCAGCGGACCCTCCGGCACCCAATAGCCCCCGGCAGCCCGTGCCCCCGGCCCAGGATGGCCTGTCTATTGCCAAACTGATTGCCGATAAGGAAAACTACGCCAATAAGGAGGTAGTTCTCAAAGGGAGAGTGGTAAAATATAACCCCAAAATCATGGGCAAAAACTGGCTCCACCTGCAAGATGGTTCCGGGGAGAACGGCAAGAGCGATATAACCGTAACCACCAGCATGGAAACCAAAGTGGGTGATAGCATAACCGTGAAGGGCACCGTGGTGCTGAACAAAGACCTGGGCTCGGGTTATTTTTATGACATTATTATTGAGAATGCCATAATTATCGAATAAAGGAGGTTTTTCAAGTCCTGTAGCCACCTCCTTTTATTGGCAGCAACCGTTCTTCCGGCCGTTTTGCTTGTGAGCCCGAAAAGTTCATAAAAATTTTTCGCCCGCAGGGCTGATGTAATTAACTGACAAACAATTGTTTGGAGGTTGATTTTACATCATTATTCATGATATTTCTCCCGAAAACTTTGTTTTTTTCAGCAAAGATACTTGGCCCGCCTATTTGTTTGCAGCTTTGCTGCGGCAGGAACAATCCGGGTTAGGGTATGATTGTGTGATC
>JALSJF010000131.1 GCA_026989505.1 Cyclobacteriaceae bacterium | reverse complement strand
CCGGATGTGAGGCAGCCGCTGCCGCTGCCAACATGGGTTCGCAGGTGTTGCTGATCACCATGAACATGGCCACCATTGCCCAGATGAGTTGCAACCCGGCCATGGGCGGGGTAGCCAAAGGGCAGATTGTACGCGAGATCGATGCCCTCGGTGGCCTTTCGGGGATCATCAGCGATAAGTCCATGATTCAGTTCCGCATGCTCAACAAATCGAAAGGGCCGGCCATGTGGAGCCCGCGTACCCAAAACGACCGCATGCTCTTTGCCCGGGAATGGCGGCTGGCGCTGGAACAAGTAAACAACCTCGATTTCTGGCAGGAAATGGTGGTAGGGATAACCACCAAAAACGGCAAACTAACCGGGGTGAAAACGGCTATGGGCCTAGAAATAGAAGCCAAAGCCGTGATTTTAACCAATGGCACCTTCCTGAATGGCCTAATCCATATCGGTGAAAAACAGTTTGGCGGAGGCCGCACCGGTGAGCATGCTGCCCGCGGTATAACCGAAAACCTGCAAGCCCTGGGGTTTGCCTCGGGAAGGATGAAAACCGGCACCCCGCCACGCGTAGATGGCCGCTCCCTTGATTACAGCAAAATGGAAGAGCAGAAGGGGGATGAAAACCCGGGCAAGTTTTCCTTTACCGCTACCCGGCCCCTAAGCAAACAACGCAGCTGCTATATTACTTATACCAACCCCGTGGTCCATGGCTACCTTGAAGAAGGCTTTGCCAAATCACCCATGTATGCCGGCCGCATACAAGGGCAGGGACCTCGCTACTGCCCTTCCATAGAAGATAAAATAAGCCGCTTTGCCGACCGCGAACGGCACCAGATATTTGTGGAGCCCGAAGGCTGGGATACGGTAGAAGTATATGTGAATGGGTTTTCTACTTCCTTGCCCGAAGAAGTACAATATAAGGCTTTAACCCGCATCCCGGGATTTGAACAGGTAAAAATGTTCCGCCCGGGCTATGCCATTGAATACGACTATTTTCCGCCCACCCAACTCAACCTAACCCTGGAAACCAAACGGGTGGAAAACCTGTATTTTGCCGGCCAGATTAACGGTACCACCGGCTACGAAGAAGCGGCCAGCCAGGGACTGATAGCAGGTATTAATGCCCATAACAAGCTACACAATAAAAGGCCTTTTATCCTCAAAAGATCAGAGGCTTATATTGGTGTGCTGATTGATGACCTGATTAACAAGGGTACCGAAGAGCCCTACCGGATGTTTACTTCACGGGCAGAATTCCGCATATTGCTCCGCCAGGATAATGCCGACCTGCGCTTGACCGAAAAAGGCTATGACCTGGGCCTGGCCGGTGAAGACCGGTTGCAAAAGGTAGTGGAAAAAAGAAACCATGTGCAAGCCTTAATCAAGGAACTGAACACCCGCAAAATACGGCCCGCTATAGCCAATGAGATATTACCCCGTTTTAACAGCACCCCCCTGAAGGAAGGTACCAGTGCCGGCAAGCTTATCCTGCGCCCGGAAATAGGCCTGCAGGAAATAAGCCAGTTAAGTAATGACCTGCAGACGTACCTGGCCCACTATGACCGCGATATTCTCGAACAGGCCGAAATCCAGATAAAATACGAAACCTATATCGACAAAGAACAACAACTGGCACAAAAGATGGAATCGCTGGATACCAAAAAAATTGATCCGGATTTTGATTATGATAAGCTCAAGGCCTTAAGCGCTGAGGCCCGGGAAAAGTTGAAAACCAGCAAACCGCTTAACCTCGGACAGGCCAGCAGGATCAGCGGGGTTTCACCGGCTGATATTTCCATCCTGATGGTTTACCTTACGAAATAGCCCATGAAGTTAAACCACTGCCCGGTATGTGCCGGCCAAAATTTCTCCTCCGTAGTTACGGCCAAAGACCAGCTTGTTTCAGGTGCAGAATTTAACCTGGATGAATGTAGTAGCTGCAGCCTGCGCTTTACCAACCCCCGTCCTGACGATGACCAGTTACCGGCTTACTACGATTCGGCTGATTATATTTCCCATACCAACCGGCCGCTAACTTTAACCGACCGGCTCTATAAAATTGCCCGGGGCTTTACCCTGAAAAACAAACGCAGGTTAATTGCTAAAATCAACCGTGACCGGAACCAGGCCAGGCTACTAGATGTGGGTTGCGGCACCGGTCATTTTCTGGCCAGTTGCCAAGAGCACGGCTGGCAAATTATTGGGGTAGAACCCAATGCCACCGCCCGCCAACAGGCAACAACGCTAACTGGTTCTAGCATTTATCAGGATCTGCAAAACATCCACAACCAGCAATTTGAGGTAATCACCCTCTGGCATGTACTGGAACATGTTCCCGACCTGGCACAGACCATGCAAACACTCACTACGCTCATGGCAACAAAAGGTAGCCTGATTATTGCAGTGCCCAATTATCGTGCCTACGAAGCCGGCAAATTTGGCGGCCACTGGGCCGCCTACGATGTGCCCCGCCACCTTTATCATTTCACCCGCCAGGCCATGCATACGCTGGCCGCAAAACATGGCCTGAAAATTGTACAAACGCATCCGATGTGGCTCGATTCTTTTTATATTAGCCTGCTGAGCAATCAGCATAAAAATAAGCGTAATAATTACCTCGGTTCTTTCATAACAGGCTTATTATCAAATATTTATGCATTAAAAAGTGGTGATTTTTCCAGTTTGATCTACCACCTTGTAAAAAATGACCAGGATTAACTTTCTCTTCGTTCTCAGCATCACCCTTAGCTGGTCCTGTGCCAACCGCGTGCAGCCCACAGGCGGGCCCAAAGACACCGCTCCGCCCGAGGTGGTTTACATTAGCCCGGAACCCGGTCAACGTAACTTCCGTGGCCAGGTGGTTATCCTTGAGTTCAATGAATATGTTACGGTTAATAACATCAAAGAGGAACTGATCATCACCCCGAGGATCAGGGGTAATTATA
>JALSJF010000130.1 GCA_026989505.1 Cyclobacteriaceae bacterium | reverse complement strand
CCAGGTCCGGCCGCCATCGGTGGACTTATAAACCCCATTACCAATGGAGATATTGCTGCGGATAAACGTTTCTCCGGTACCGGCCCAGATTACATTATCATCTGCCGGGGCAATGGCCAGCGCCCCAACAGAAGAAACATTCTGGTCATCAAAAACGGGCTGCCAGTGATGGCCGCCATCGGTTGATTTAAATATGCCGCCCGAGGCAGCTCCCGCATATACCACATTGCTGTTGCCGGGCTCCCCCACTACGGCTATCACCCGGTTGCCATCAGGACCGATATACCGGTAGTGCAAAGCAGCATAATCTTCTTCTGCCAGGCTTATCCGGTTGGCGGCAGGTGGCCTGGCTTTCTTCCTCCGTTGGGCTTCGGCAGAGGCGGCCGGCAACAGCAAGATCAATAGCATCAACAATAAGTTTACCCGGGTATGTATTTTTTTCATGGCAGCAAAATTTAAGGTCAAAGTAAACAGTTCAACGGCATCTGGCACAGGTTTTTATGTTAGCGGTCAACACACACCCGCCTTTCAACGGGCACAGATGGTTTTAAACGCACAATACCGGCAACGTGTACTATCTTCTGTTTGCTGGAAAGGCACCTGTGGGTCTTTCAACTCAGCCAGCATAGCCACCAGCCCGGTTTCATAGGCGGCCAGCACCTCCTGCGGCAAGGCCCGCCCCTGCTGGCGTAAATAGGCAACACCATTATTCAGGTTTTTTACCCCATATATACCCCCGGTTACCCCTTTTTCGGGGTGCAGCCGCTGATATACCAAAGCATAAAAGTAGAGCTGAAAGCCCGACTTGTACCTGGGATCGGTAAAGTACGTGGCCATATATTCGGCAGCCGGTAACTCTTTGTTATGGCGCCTGGCCTTCTTCAACGCAAACTTACCGGTTTTGTAATCGAGTACACGCGCTACCCTGCGGCCACCCAGGACAACTTCATCCAGCCGGTCAATCTTACCTCCAAGGGGCAGCGTTAGCTGATCGTCAATCCGCAATTCATAGACCAGAGGGTTCTGCTTTGATTCCAGATCAATAATTTTGAGCGGGGCCACCTGCCGGTCATGCCGGAGGATTTTTTTAGCAAGATGCCCTACCACGTGGCGGGTAAAAGCTACCTCTCCGGCACCGGCATCATATCCGGCAAAGGCCTCCGGCACCAGGGTGGGCAACTGTTGTTCTATAATCTTCCCGATAGCCGTTTGGGTAACCTCCCTGCCCACCCAGGGCTGGTAAGCCCGTTCAAGTACCTCATGCAATAGGTTACCAAAAACACGGGCGTCAATCACAGCCGTAGGTTCTTCCGGCTGGCGGACACCTTTGACCCTGGCAAGGAAGTATTTGAGGCTACAGGTAACATAATCAACCAGGCCGGTGGGGGTAAGCGGGTGTTCAGCAGAAAACCCGGCCAGGTGCCGGTTAAGGGCGGCAAGCACCTCCCCGGTTTTGGTGATGGTCAGGGTTTTTTCACCTTGTTGGGTAGCGGCAAGCGGTGGCTGAAGAACGGTATGGTTAATTTTTACGGTGGCTTTTTCCGTGGCAAACCGGTGCAGCAGTTGCAGGATAAAGCGGCTTTTCTCCCCGGAGCCGGTTACCGATAACCGGGTGTTGTATATGAGGTTGATTTTTTTGGCGCGTTGCAACAGGCGAAAGAAATGATAGGCATAGATACTATTGTGGTCGAGAAATGTGGGCAGTTTAAAGGCCTGCCGGATAGCAAACGGAATATAGGTTTTTGTGCTCCCGGCAGCCGGCAACAAATCCTCATTTACCGATAAGACCACCAGGTTTTCAAAGTCAAGGGCGCGGGTTTCCAGAAAGCCCATTACTTGCAGGCCGGCCAGCGGCTCCCCGGCAAAAGGGGCGCTCAATTGTTTCAGCGAATCACGCAGCACTTTTGCCAACGTATCCAGGCCCAGCGACAAGCGGGTACCCCGCATAGTTGCCTGTAAATTTTGCAGGTGCTTTACTACCACGTGGGTTACCCCTTCGGCCAGAATAGCTGTTGAACCTTCGGCCTCCTTGTGCAACAGGTAGAGGTTAAGCAAAGCCTGCACCAGTACCTGCAATGCTGCCGCCCCATTGGCTGCCGGGCTAAAAAGAGGGTGTAAAACGGCTTTCACCCTTGCCTCCGCATCACGCATACTGTCGGCAATGGCCTGCGCGTTCAGGTAGCGCGATTTGCTATGGCCTAAGCTTTGCATCGCAGGCAATATAAGGTGGGCAATGGCCGTCTGCGCCAGCAATTCGGCATAAGCCGCCACCGTAAAATAGGTCTGCCCACCTTTGGTGACTGATGCAGAAGCCTGATAATGCAGAAAAGCCAGTACCAGGTTACCCGTAGCCGTACCGCTAACCGGGTAGCCCATGGTAATGTTCATGTCTTCTGCCTGGGCGGGCAAGGCATAAAGTACCGGCATCAATAACGACTCATCTGCCAGCACAATAGCGGTGTTGGTGGTGTTGCTACCTAAGCAGGTTACGGCTGCTTTTGCCTGGGCTGTTTTCTGCGCAACGCCAATGATATTGATGGTTTTAGGTTGCTGGTAGCCCTCGGTAACTATCCATTTTACCGCCTCATGCTGGCGCCAATGTTCACGTTGCTGCCGGAGGAAGTGGCCGGCTTCCTCGTGTTCGTCTTCCAGGTAGTACCGGTCGGCATCAAGGTAAACCAGGGCCTTGCCGGCAGATAACAAGTGGTCGATTATTTTTTGCTCGGCAGCGGAGACAGCATTAAAGCCGGCAAAAACAACTTGCCGGTAGGGCAGCTCCAGGCTGCCGTCTGCCAGCCCTTCCGCCAGGGTGCGGTAGCAAAGCCCGTTGTAGGCCCAGCCTTCTGCCAACAGCCCCGCTTTAAACTGCCGGTAAACCTTGCCTACTGTAGCCCATGTTTTACTGAACGTTCTAAAAACTTCGCTGTCCTGCGAGGCATCAATTACCTGTTTAAAGCCTTTGATAGCCGCCAGCATTTCTTCCCCCGGGCCAAAGGTGGCTTCAATATCCTCTACCTCCTGCAAATTCCGGTAGAGCAGGGAGGCATCCACCAGATGACGGTCAATTTCATCAAAGTCGTTAAGCAGGGTCTGGCCCCAGGTATAAAAGGTAGCAAAGGCAATGCCCGGGGTTTCCTGCCGGTAAACCTCAAACAAGCGGATCAGCAGACGGATATCATCTACTACCGTTAACTGCGGGGTGTTTTGCCGGATAAACTCCTCGATACTCAATACTGCAGGCGCCCAAAAGGTTTTATCGGCAAATTTTTGTTGCAGATGATTATTGAAATAAACACCCGCCCTGCGCGAGGGGAAAACAAAGCACTGGTCTTTTAAAGCCTCCGGCCCGGCCGGGCCCAGGTCATCAACAATATGGTGCAGAAAACTTTTCACCTGTTCATAATTTTACAATTGTTGATCTACCGGATTTTATTTTGTCAGCCCGCAGGCAAAGGATAACCCCGCCCTTGTATGTGGCACCATGTTGGCAACAATATATTTTTTCTATCATCAGAGGATATTGTCCAGGTCTTGTTTGCCCACTATGGCCATTATTTCAACAATGTCATCATTAACTTTATAATAAATGGTGTCAGAACCACAAACGCAACGCCTGTACCCTTTCTTTATGTAGTCAATTGATTCAAATGAAAATGGCCGTTGTGCAATGATTGCAAAATAGTTGAAAAACGAACCAAAGTACTTATCCGCTTGCGCCATCCCAAACTTTTCAATCCCGTAATGGTGAATTCGTATTAAATCTTCTTTGGCTTCGTTACTTAACCGGTGTTCAGCCATTCAGCAATGACTTCGATTCATGTAAAATCTGATCTTTACTTTCATGCGCAAACCCACTGCTTTCGGCTTTCTCAAGTTTGGCCCTAATCCAGTCAAGTTGAACTTGCTGCTTTCTTGCTTGTCGGATTAAATCGTTGATGAGTTCACTTTTACTGGCGTATTCTTTCGTGCGCATCTGTGATTTTAACCATTTATCGTTCGGTTCTGTAAAGGATATACTTTGTCTTATCATTGCTTTTTTGGTGTAATATTACATCATATTTGCATCACATGCAAGGGTTAGGGTTACCCGAATAGAGCCAATACCTATACTTTTCTTCACTCATGGGCTTTTACTTCTACCAGCCTCTGGTCATCAATATAAAGCAGGTACATGGCTACCGGTGCGTATCCCATCGCTCGCAACAACTCCCCATACTGCTTTACCTGGTGTTGGTGTTGGGGGCTTCTCTTTTCGCGCTTGTAGTCAACGATGATGGCCCTGCCCTCTTTTATCATTACCCTGTCGGGAATAAACTTTTGCCCGCCTACCCATACCGGCCGCTCGCTCATCACCTCGTAACCACCATCAAACCAGTCGGTTAATTCGGGTATTTTATCAAACAGCCGGGTTAGTTTTTCACTAAGAACCGGCACTTCTTCCTCCCGTATCAGTTGGGCCAGAAGCATTTTCCGCAGTGTTTCGTCAAGGGTATCCCTGCCGCTCATCATGGCCAGGGATTTGTGCAGGGCGAGCCCTTCCTTTACCCTGGCGTTGTTAAAGGCGAGATAGCGTTTATTTTGTTGCTGCCCTGCCTTTATTTTTTCCGGCAATGGTGAGGCGCCAACGGTAAGTGGTCCTGCCGGAATTTGCTGCTTTGCCCTTGCGGTAACCTTGGGGGCCGGCTCCCCCAGGACAAAGGTCATGGTTTGGTCATCATAGCCCGCCCGCAGGTCAAACTCCGGGTGTTGCAGTACGGCTGCCAGCAAACTGCCGGAGTTGCCGGCCCGTGACCTGGCATTGGCAAAGATATACAGCCGCTCTACCGCCCGGGTAAAGGCCACATAATGCAGGTTAAGGGCTTCGAGGGAGACCTTGAAAAACTCATCATAGTACACCTCCCGGAAGCTGGTTTCGGCCAGGTGGTTAACAAATTTCAGTGGCAGGCTCCCCCAGGACTGGTAGGCAGGCGGCAACGGCCGGGCCCAAAAAATACTGTTGGTCATGGGTGTCAGGCTATTGTCGGTATAGGGGAGAAAAACTACGGGGTATTCAAGGCCTTTGGCTTTATGGATGGTCATGACCTTTACCGACTCTTCGTTCTCCGGCAGGCTGATGGCCATTTCCCGGGCATTCTGATTGGTAATTTCTTCCTGCCACCAGCTTAAGAACAGCGGCAGGGTACTATTGCCTTTTTTTGTTTGGGTAAAGCAGATGTCCAGCAGTTGCTGCAAATAAATATCTTCGCTGCCCGGCAGTCCCAACAGGATAATCAACTCTTCTACCAGTTCATAGACCGTGGCGATGGGCCTGGTTGCTGCGGCCAGTAAAAGTTCCGGCACGGTGGCGGATACCACCACAGGCAAACCAAATACCTGTTGATAGAAGTAGTTGAACTCCGTTATAGCCAGAAAATCGTGTTTATTGTACAGGTATTTCAGGGTACTGATGAGCAGTTGCACTTTGGGCGAGCTGGTTACCAGCAGGGCCTCCTCGGAAATCGTATTGATGCCCCGGTCAAGCAAAAAGCGGGCCATACGGCTGGCCTCATCGGTTTTGCGGGTAAGGATTAGCATATCACTCAGGGCAAAACCAGCCTCTCCGGCTTCCCGGATGGCCGCAAGGACAGCTTCCTCTGCCTCCTCCTGCCATTTCCTGTCTTCGGTTCCGCCAAAGAACCGCACTTGCACATAGCCGTCAAACTCTTTGGTCGGTTGTTGCCTTACATCCTGATAGGCTTTCTCCAGGTCAGGCAAAAACGGTTCTAAGCCCAGCAACCCGGCCAGTTGCGCAGGGGCGAGTTGAAAGAAGGCATTGTTAAAGGCAATGATGTTGCGGGCGCTGCGGTAATTGGTGCCGAGGGTGCGGATATTTTCTGCCGGAATAGCAATATCCTTTTCAACCTGGTGCAGTAAAAGCTTCATATCGCCCCCACGCCAACTGTAGATCGACTGCTTCACGTCCCCGACAATAAACAATTGGCCACCATCAGCCAGGGCATTGGTAAAAAAAGGCAACAGCCCCTGCCACTGATAATAGGAGGTATCCTGAAACTCATCGATGAGAATATAATTATAGCGGGCACCGATTTTTTCATAGATGAACGGGAACTCCGACCCTTTGATAACCTTGTTGAGGATAAAGGCCGTATCGGAAATTAGGATAAGGTTATGCGATGACCGGTATTCGTGTAACTTTTCCGACAACGAGGCCAGGACACCATAGGCATGGATATAACTTAAGATCGCGCGTGCCTCCAGGTACTGGCGGTAGTCGTTACCCGTATATAAAGCCCGGATTTTAGCATGGGCTGCCCCCATGCCTGCATCACGGGCCCGGGAAATGGTTTCAACCTTGGCCGATGTTTTGGTGTGCCATTTTTCCAAGGTAGTGGCATTCAGAAAGGAATCGCTGGGCTGTTTGCTATAATCGTATTCGCTGTTCGCCATGTTGGCCAACACCCGATACGGTATGCCCCGGCTAAAATCTTTTTCCTCCAAACCGTGTGTATGGGCAATGGCTATGGCCTCACCGGCCGCTTTGGTAACGGCACGCTTAAACCGGCTCACGGTTTGCCGAAGTTGGCCGATGAACGCTTCCAGCTTGCCGGTGTTTTGCGCCAGGGTTTCTTCAATATCGAGGTAGCTCTCCTGAAAAAGCTTTTTGCCCAGGGCTGCAATATTGCCGCTGATGTCCCAGCCCTTATCATCCTCTAACCGGGCCAACGAAAACTCCTGCAGCCAGGCCAGCAACTTTTTACCGGGGGCTGTAAACAACATGGCTACCGCCTCGTTCAGTGCCCGCTGGCTGTCGATGTCCAGTTCATAGCCCAGGTTAAGGTTTAGTTCTTTGGCCAGGTGGCGGATAAGCTGCGCAAAAAAATGATCGATGGTGCTGACATTAAAGCGGGAATAGTCATGCAGCAATGCATTGAGTACCGTTTGCGCCCGGGAGGTAAGCACACCCTCGATATTTACCACCTTTTCGGCCGCAAAATCCTTCAGGATAGCCTGGCGCATGGTACTGTTTTCCCCTTTGGCCAGCAAGGTGAGCTCGGCCAGGATACGGTTTTTCATTTCATCCTTGGCATCGTTGGTAAACGTTATCGCCAGTACCTGGTGGTAGCGGGAGGTATCGAGCAGCACCAGCTTTAAATAGGCCTTGGTAAGGGCAAAGGTTTTCCCCGAGCCGGCCGATGACCGGTAAACAAATGCCTGCCCTTCCCCGGGGGCTAGCTGATCGTGATAATTAAACAAAAACCTGTAGCTTGAATTTCTAAACGAATATACTACGCCTGCCGGACTGTCGGCTTATTTCGCGGAAATTTATTTTAGCTGTTGCCGGGAGAGCGCGGCTTCCGGGTTAATTCTGCTTCCAGAAATACGGGGTAAACAGGATGAGGACGGTGAACAATTCAAGCCGTCCCAGCAGCATCATCAGCGACAACACCCACTTGCCTATATTGGGCACGTGGGCAAAGTTATCTACCGGCCCCACGGAGCCAATACCCGGGCCAATGTTGCCCAGGCTGGTCGCCACCGACCCCAGGGCACTTTCAAAATCAAGGCCCACCCAGGCCATAACAATGGAGCCGAGGGCAAAAATCAAAAAATAAATGATGATAAAGGCCAGCACATTAAACGTAATATCCTGGTTGATGGCCTTCTTATTCAGCCGCACGGGAATTACGGCTGAGGGATGCAACTGGCGTTTCATTTCCAGAAAACTATTCTTGAACAAAATAATATGGCGCACCACTTTAATGCCCCCGGCCGTACTGCCGGCCGAGCCCCCGATAAACATCAGGGCAAAAAAGGCCATGGTAATCAGGGGTGTCCAGGAAGTATAGTCCTCCGATACAAAGCCGGTGGTTGTCACAATGGAAACTACCTGAAAAAGGGTTTCCCGGAAGGAGAGCTCAAGCGATTGGTTGCTGGCCTGGTGCACAAAGCCGGTCATCAGCAAGGTGGCGGCAATTAAAAAAAACAGGTAGGTAACAAATTCTTCGTTGGTAAACACTTTATGAAACTGCCGCTTTAGCATAAAATACGTGAGGGTGAAGCTGGTACCGGCCAGGATCATGAAAATGGTAATTACATACTGGATATACGGTGACGAATAATAGGCGATACTGGTGTTCCTGGGCGAAAAGCCACCGGTGGCCATGGTGGTAAGGCTGTGGTTCAGGGCATCGAAAAACCCCATGCCGCCAAACATTAGCAAAATAGCTTCCAGGCCGGTTAATCCTACATAGATCAGCCATAAACGTTTGGCGGTGTCTTTGATCCGGGGCTTGAGCTTATCGGGTGAAATGCCCGGGGCTTCGGCCACAAACAGTTGCATGCCGCCAATACCTAATATGGGCAAAATGGCTACCGCCAGCACAATAATACCCATGCCGCCAATCCACTGGGTGAGGCTGCGCCATACCAGGATACCCTTGGGTACGGCCTCAATATCGGTGAGCACCGAAGCCCCGGTAGTAGTATACCCCGACATGGTTTCAAAAAAGGCATTGGTAAGATCGGGGATAACCCCACTGATAAGGTACGGCAGGGCACCGAAAAACGACATCGTTACCCAGCCCATAGCCACCACGATATAGCCATCGCGTCTTTTTAGTTCCCGGTCAACGCTTTTGTTGAGGATAAGCCAAACCGGCACCCCGGCAAAAATGGTAATGGCTGCGGCATACACTATTGGCCGCCAGTCTTCACCATAATAAATAGAAAACGGCAAGGCCAGTAGCATGGCCAGGCCATTGATGGTTAACAGCAGGCCCAGAATACTAAAGATCAGTTTGAGGTTAAAGCGCCTCATGAGAAATACTCTTCTACCTGTTGAATGGCTTCGGGTTTACACAGCACCACCGCCCGGTCTTTGGGGCGGAACTGAAAATCGCCTGTGGGAATAATGGCCTCCCCTTTACGGATGACCCCGCCCACCACTACCGAGTCGGGCAGGTTTACATCGCGCAACATATCGGTGGTTATCTTCGATTCTACCTTTACAATAAACTCCAATATTTCGGCTTCTACCCCATGAATGGAGGTAAGGTTAACGATATCGCCTTTGCGGATATAACGGAAAATAAAGTTGGCCGCTATCAGTTTTTTGTTGATCATGGTATCCACGCCAATATTCTGCGACAGGTGGATATAATCAACATTTTCTACCAGGGCAATGGTTTTTTTTACCTTGTTGTCGCGGGCGACCAGGCAAGAAATAATATTGGTTTCGGAGTTACCGGTCACGGCAATAAAGGCATCGGTATCGGCTATGCCTTCTTCCTGCAGCAGGTCAACATCACGGCAATCGCCATTAATTACCATCACATTGGGCAACTCATCGGCCAGTTCAAAACATTTTTGTTTGTCTTGTTCTATCAACTTCACCTTATGCTTTTTACTCAACCTGCGGGCCGCATGAATGCCTACTTTGCTACCCCCCAGCACCATTACCCGGTTCAGCTCCTGGCGTTTCTCGGTAGAGGCCATACGTAGTATTTTATCCACCCCTTCGGGCAGGGTAATAAAATAGGCGTGGTCATGGGCCTCATATTTTGAATAACCATGGGGAATAATAGTCTGGTTGTTCCGCAGGATAGCCACCGTGTTAAACACATGCGCGTCAAGCAGCCGGGAAGCCTCCACCAGGGTCTTGCCTTCAAAAACACTGTTTTTGCAGATGGTCACCCCAATAAGCGAGAGCTTGCCGTTATCAAAATCAAACGAATCGGTAATGGCCACTTCACGCAGCAAACGCTTTATTTCACGGGCAGCCAGCGACTCGGGTGAAATAATTTCATCAATACCCAGGTCGTAGAGGTTAAGTTTGTCTTTGCGAAAGAGAAACTCCATATTCTGCACCCGGGCAATGGTTTTTTTAGCTCCCAGGTGCTTGGCAATAATAGCAGTGGAGATATTGGTTTCTTCCGATTGGGTTACGGCAATAAACAAATCCGCCTGATGAATTTCAGCCTTCTCAAGGATGGAGAATGAGGTAGAACTGCCTTTGACGGTTATCACATCCAACTGCTTGGAGGCGTAGGCCAGTTTTTCGTCAGCAAGGTCAATCAGTATGATCTCGTGATCCTCGTATGCTAAAAGTTTGGCCAGGTGAAAACCTACATCCCCCGCCCCTGCGATTATAACCTTCATACAAAAAGTATCTGAAACAAATATATAGGCATTATAGCCATACCACCAACAAACTTCGGTCAAAAAAAACCAGCCACAACCGGGCAAAAAAAGAGCTCCGGCTAAAGTTGCTCACCGGAGCTCTGCTGTTGTTCCTATTACTGGGTCGGGGTCATGTTGCTATGCCACCTTTTTCTTATCAAAATCTACCACCACCGGAGCCGCAATATAAATTGACGAGTAAGTACCGATAAGCACACCTACCAGCAAGGCAAAAGAGAAACCCCGCAATACGGCACCGCCAAAAATAAACAGCACCAACACCACTACCAGGGTAGTAAGCGAGGTGATTACCGTTCTGTTCAGGGTGCTGTTAATGGCCTCGTTAAATATTTTAATCCTGTCGGTAGAGGTGTGTAAGCCCAGGTTCTCGCGGATACGGTCGAAAACAATCACCGTATCGTTGATGGAATAACCGATGATCGTCAGGATGGCGGCAATAAATACCTGGTCGATCTCAAACGAGAAACCAAAGGCCCCGGCTATGGCAAAGGCGGCCAGTACAATGAGCGTATCGTGGAACAACGCCACTACCGCCCCCAGGCCAAACTGCCACTTGCGGAACCGGATGAGGATATACAGGAAGATCACCACCAGCGATAGCCCCATGGCTTTCATTGAATCTTTTTTGATGTCATCGGCAATGGTAGCCCCCACTTTTTCGGAGCTGGAAATACTGAAATGGGTATCATCCACTTTGCTGTCGTCTTCAATATAGGTCTGGCCGGTAATTTCCCGGATGCCGTCAATCAACCGTTGTTTTACCAATTCATCCGATTCGGTGGACTCTTCATCCACCAGATAACTGGTGGTAACTTTCACCACATTATTGGCGCCAAAGGTTTTCACCTCGGTACCGGTGCCGTCAAAGGCTTTCGACAAGGAGGTTTTCAGGTCGGATGCTACCACCGGCTGGCCAAAGCTCACCACATACGAGCGGCCGCCTTTAAAGTCAACGCCCATATTCAGCCCCTGGGTTACCATCAGCACAATCCCGATAACAATCAGGGTGCCGGAAAACATATATGCCTTAAACCGCCTGCCGATAAAATCAATATTCATATCCGACAGCAAGCCGGCCGAAATAGGGGTTTTAAAGCTCATCTTGCTCTGGTCACCTTTCTTGCGCACCATAAACTCTACAATTACGCGGGTGATATAGACAGCCGAGAAGAAAGAACTGCCAATACCGATCATTAAGGTTATGGCAAAGCCCTTCACCGGCCCCTGGCCTAACGAATAAAGGATTACTGCGGTCAGGAAAGTGGTAATATTGGAGTCGATAATGGAGCTGAAGGCCTTGCGGTAACCGGTAGATATGGCCTCGCGCAACAGCACCCCTTTGCGGAGTTCTTCCCGGATCCGCTCAAAGATGAGTACGTTGGCATCAATTGACATACCGATAGTTAGCACAATACCGGCAATACCGGGCAGGGTAAGGGCAGCATTGAGCTGGGCCAGGATACCCATGATCAGGAAGATGTTAAACAGCAGGGCAAAGTTGGCCACAAAACCACCTTTGGCGTAGTAGGCCACCATAAACAACACCACAATAATTAACCCGGCCACAATAGAAATCACCCCCTGCATCTGCGCTTCCTTGCCGAGGGTGGGGCCTACAATGGCTTCCTGCACAATGCGGGTAGGGGCCGGCAACGTACCGGCTTTCAACACATTAGCTAAATCCTTGGCTTCTTCGAGGGTGAAATTACCCGAGATTTCCGAATTACCATTGGGTATCTCCCCGTTTACTACCGGGGCAGAATACACGTAGTTGTCCAGCACAATGGCAATCTGGTTGCCGATATTTTCCCCGGTCAGTTTACGCCATTTCTTAGCCCCCATGGCATTCATCTGCATGGAAACAGCCGGCCGTGTTGCCTGGTCAAGTGTCTGGCGGGCATCGGTAATTACGTCACCTTCCAAAGGCGCCTTGCCCCCACGGCCCACCTTAACAATGTTTAGGGTCAGGTGCGGTTCTTCGCTAAGGGTTTGGTGGTCATGCGGTTTAACATCCCACAAAAGTTTGAAGTTACGGGGAATTAATTTTTTAATTTCGGGGCGTTTGAAAATACGGTTGATTTTGGCTGTGTCTTTCACATTATACACCAGGCCTTCGCCACTCACCGCCAGGCTGAACAAGGGCGACATACTGGCGTTACGTAGCGAATCCAGGGCCGCTTGTTCACCAAGCCGGGCCGTATCTTCAGCTACCGTGGCCGAATCCCCCGCAGCATCCCCGGTAAGCAGTTCTTCCAGGCTTTGGCTACTTTCCCGGTTATCCGAAGAGTCGCCCTCTATTACCTCATTTTGCTGTTTAATTTTCGTTTCTTCTACCAAAAAATTGTTGATAGCCATCAGAAAGTTATTGGTTTCTTCGGGGTTGGCCACTACATAAAACTCCAGTTTGGCGGCCCCTTGCAACAGTTTACGTACCCGCTGCGGGTTGTCGGCCCCCGGTATTTCTACCTGAATCCTGCCCGTACCCTGTAAGCGTTGAATATTGGGCTGCGAGGTGCCGAAGCGGTCGATACGGGTGCGCAGGATATTAAACGAACGGTCCATGGCATCTTCAATCTCCTGGTCGATGATAGCCATAATCTCATCATCGGTGGAGTCGAAGCTGATCCGGCCGCGGTTGGCGGCATTGGCAAAAATGCGACTTAGCTTTCCCTCCGGGTTTCTACGTTTATAGGCCGCATAAAACAGTTTGCTAAACGGCTCCTGGCTGGTTCGTTGTGCCATGCGGGCATCTTCTATGGCGGCCAGAAAATCGGGGTCTTCGTTATTACCGCTGATCCCTTTGATTATCTCTACCGGGGAAACTTCCAGCACCACATGCATACCACCCTGCAGGTCAAGGCCCAGGTTCAGTTCGGTATCTTTTATTTCTTTAAACGTGTAATCAGCCCCGAAGAGGGTATAAACCGGCTCGTTCCAGATGGAATCGAGATATTGCTGCTTTTTTGCTAAATCTACCACCCCTGATGCATCGGTGGCATAGGCAATCGCCTCTTTTTGAATGTTACGTGAGACAAACGTAAACGACAAATAATATAAGCTTAATGCTGTAACTATCAGGGTGAGTACAACAATTGCACCTTTATTTCTCATGATATTTTTAATTAAAAGTTTTTAAAATAATAAGATTATTTATTGATGGGCCATGCGGTTATAGCCCGGGAAGTGTGTCACAAATTACCGGCAACTAGGGGGCGTTGGGGCTGATGACCTGCCGGAAAAGTGTGCGGAACAGGCTGCTGCTGCTGATATCCGTGACGAGGTAAAAGTGTTGCGGGTCGGCAACTTCATCGAGAATTATTTCCCGTATCTGGTATAGTTCCTGATGGAGGTTGATTTGTGAGAAAGAGTTAATAGCCAGGTTGTCCTGCACCCCATATACCTGCTCGTGCGACCCGGTTGCCTGGGTGTCTTCTTCACCCTGCTCAACCCTGGCCTGGGCTTGCAATTTAGCCATCGGCCGGCTTACCTGGTTCACCAAAATAGCCGAACCAAGGAGCATCCATATCACCACAGCCAAAAATGTTTTCCCTTTCATTATCTGTTCCTGCTTCTCAAACGGCTGACAAATTTATGTAATTCAGCTTCTTATAACAAACAAAGGCCAATTATTTAGCCGTTTTTCCCTGCCGGACTTTGTCCCTTATAAAGGCCGTTAAAACTTCAGCCGCCTGCTGGTAACCGTTATGGTTGGGCACAATCAGGTCGGCATCCTGTTTATACGGTTTAATATATTTTTCATAGGTGGGCATCACATGGTGCTGGTAGCGGTAAAGCACATCTTCCAGGTCGTACCCCCGTTCCTGATCGTCACGGATGATCCTGCGGGTTAGTTTAATATAATCTTTGGCATCAATAAACACCTTCAGGTCAAGCACATCGGCAATTTCGCGGTAGTACAGCACAAATATTCCCTCCACTACAATAACCGGGGCGGGCGTTAAGGTGATCTCTCTTGGGGTAGCGCTGGGGTTATTAAAAGTATATTCGGTGCGGGTCACCTCTTTGCCCTCTTTTAGGGCCATGATATCGTTTTTATAGGCTTCGAAATCAATGGAGGCCGGCAGGTCAAAGTTCTTCACCCCCTGCTCATCCACCGGCTGCTGGTCACGCTCACGGTAATAGTTGTCTTGTGAGATCAGGCATACTTCCCCGGCCGTAAAATGGTGCATAAGGCTGTTTAAAAAGCGGGTTTTACCCGAACCACTACCGCCTGTAATACCGATGATATAGGGTGTTTCCAATTATTTGTTGTGCTTTAAAAACGCAATTAATTTGCCTACTGCCTGCGCCCGGTGGCTAATGGCATTTTTTTCTTCCATGCTCATCTCAGCAAATGTACGATCAAAGTTTTTAGGAAGAAAGACCGGGTCATAGCCAAAGCCCCGGCTACCCCTCCTGGCGGTGGTGATTTCGCCCGCTACCGTACCTTCAAAAAGATGTTGGCCGCCTTTCTGCACCAGGGCAACAACGGTGCGGAACCGCGCCTGCCGGTTGGTTTCCCCTGCCAACAGCCCGAGAAGTTTATCAATATTTTTTTCGTTATCGGCAGGTTCCCCGGCAAAGCGGGCGCTATAAACGCCCGGGGCACCATGCAGGGCGGCCACCTCCAGGCCGGTATCATCGGCAAAACAAGGGATATGATAATTTTGATATACAAAGTTTGCCTTGATCAGGGCATTTTCCTCCAGGGTAGCCCCCGTTTCGGGTATGGCCCGGGTAACCCCCAGGTCATCCAGGCTAATAACCTCAACTTCCCCGCCAAGCAACTTGCTTATTTCGGCAACCTTATGCTGATTATGGGTGGCAAAACATATAGGCATTTTAGTTGCCTACCCGGATAAGCTCGATATCAAAAATCAATACGGCATTGGGCGGAATGGTTGGCGGAGAGCCTTCATCGGCATAGCCAAAGAACGAAGGCAGGTAGATTGTGTACTGGTCCCCTTCCCGCATTTGCTGTACCATAATCTGCCAGCCGAGGATGGTTTGGCTCAGGATTAAATCTGCTGATGAATTACTGTCAAATACCACCCCCGTTTCCAGTAAGCGGCCCGTGTACGATACCCTGATAGGGTCGCTCAGGCGTGGGCTCAGGCCATTGCCGGTTTTGTTAATGGTATAACGGATTTTGGTGGGATGGATAAGCGTATCGGTAATTCCGTTCTCCATTAGGTAATTATCAATTTTTTGCAGGTCAAGCTCCAATTGCTCAACATCTGACAATCTGTTGGTAACCGGATCCTTACAGCCAAAGAACACCATGCTGGTCAGAATCAAAAATACCCCTGCTCTTTTCATCTCTTTCTTAGTTTACTATGTCCACTAATTCAACGTCAAACACCAGGATGGCGTTGGGTTTAATTGCCCCGCCAGCGCCCCTGTCGCCATAAGCAAGCGGAGAGGGGATAATGAGTTTTGCCTTGCTCCCCTTAGGCAGCAGGCCGATCCCTATATCCCAGCCTTTGATTACCCGGCCTTCCCCGAGGGCAAAGTCTATGGGTTGATACGGCCGCATGGGGTTAAAGTTACCCGAATTTTTGGCTATTTCTTCTATACTGGTATCAAATATGGTGCCGTCTAACAGGTAGCCGGTGTAGTTAACCTTTACGGTTTGCCCGGTTTGCGGCTTTTCACCAGCGCCCATTTCGGTAATCTGGTAGTAAACACCTTCCTCTGTTACCTGGGCCTCAATGCCGTTCTCCTTTACGTAGGCTTCAATGGTTGGTTTTTCCGCGGCTATGGCATCTTTTAATTTGGCCAGGTTCCAGGCGTCAAATTCTTCCGGGGTAAATACATCAACCACACCCACATGAAACTCTACCTTGGTACCCTGCAGTTCTGCCGGGGCCGGCTGCCCGTACGAGTTCTTATAGAGCGAATCGGCACTAAGGAAAAATACGGCACTGTCGCCTTTGCCGATAAGGCTAAAGCACTCTTCTAAGCTGGCATTCGCCTTAAAGTTGGCCGTATCGTAACGCATGGGCATTGTACCCCCACGATCATCGGTGGAAAACATTTTATTCCCTTCCTGGTCAAAATAGGTTATGTTAAGGGTCCAGTAACCGCCATTGGGGGGCACTTCACCGCTGCCGTGGCGGAAGAATTCATATTTTATGCCCGAATGGGTGCCTCCCGGCCCTTCGCTTGCCTGAGCCACAGCCCGTTCATCCTGCTGGCCCTGAGAGCACCCCATACCAATGGCCAGGGTGAGTGAGAGCAGTACTACCGTCTTATATTGTGTTAATTTCATGTTCCAGTTCTTGTTTATATTTAATTACTAACGATTTAAATTGTTCAATGGTATCCTGTAATGAAAGCTCCGACTTGCCTCCCGCGGCATTGGCATGGCCCCCTCCGTTAAAGTATTTGCGGGCAAACTCATTCACCGAAAATGCCCCCACAGAGCGGAACGATATCTTGACCATATCCTTGCTTTCGGTAAACATGGCCGCCAGGGTAATATTGGCTATCGACAAGGCATAATTTACCAGGCCCTCGGTATCGCCTTTTTGCACATTAAATTTTTTCTGGTCATCCAACGTAAGGTAAATGTAGGCTACATCGTACTCTTTCATCACCACCAGCCGCTGGCTAAGCACAAAGCCCATCAGGCGCAAACGGCTTTCGGTATTGGTATCGTACACTAATTTGGCCACCCGGGCCGTGTTGGCCCCGCGGCCAATCAGCCGGGCCACTACCTCATGAATATGCTGGGTAGTATTGGGGTGGCGGAAACCTCCCGTATCGGTCATAATACCGGCATACAGGCAGTCGGCCTCTGCAGCACCAATGTAGTGGACCCAGTCCATTTCTTCGGCCAGGTCAAAGATAAGTTCAGCCGTAGCCCCGGCCTCGATGCTCCACTGCTCAAAATCAGCGAAAGCCTCGGGCTCCAGATGATGGTCGATCATTACTTTTACGGCTGACGATTGCCGCACAATATCGCCCATATGGCCAATCCGCTCCAGGTCGGAAAAATCAAGGCAGCAAATTACTTCGGCCCGGGCCAGGAGTTCCCGGGCTATCTCCTGTTGTTGCTCAAAAACAATTACCTCTTCCTGCCCCTTCATCCATTTCAGGAAATCAGGGTACTCATTCGGAGAGATGACCGTTACCGCATGGCCCTGCTGCTTTAGTATGGAAGCAAAGCCCAGGGCAGAACCCAGGGCATCGGCATCGGGGTTGGTATGCACGGTAACCACCACCCGCCTGGGGGTACTTAAAATTTGTTTTAGTTTGGCTGCGTCTTTCATCAACATTACCTGCCTGCCGCTAACAAAGCAACAAACAAGAAATTTATGCGTGTGCAAAGTTGATATGTTTTGCATGAAATGCCAAGAGTTATGGATACTAGCCACGGTAAGATAAGCCCGAATTATTTACAATAATCGTGAATAATGACGTAAACCAATCAATAAGTGATTGTTTATCAACCCGTTGCAGCAGGCCTCTGTCCTCTGATTCTGCGATGGGTAACCCGGATTTCCCAAGAGCCCGGGGTTATCTGTCCTGCGGGCGAAAAATTTTGATGAATTTTTCGGGTTAATTTACGCTTTAACCCCTGTTTACAGTTGAAAAGTCTATTTTTGCACCAAATTAAAAACGACAACAAAAATGCCAAGCAACAGAACTTTTACCATGATTAAGCCGGATGCCGTAGGTGCCGGTAATACCGGGGCTATCACCAAAATGATTGAAGAGGCCGGTTTTAAGATCATTGCCATGAAATTAACCCGGTTAAGCCGCGAACGTGCCGGGCAGTTTTATGCCGTGCACCGGGAACGGCCGTTTTACGGTGAGTTATGCGAATATATGTCGTCAGGCCCTATTGTGCCGATGATCCTTGAAAAGGACAATGCCGTTGAGGATTTCCGTACGTTAATTGGCGCCACCAATCCGCAGGAAGCGGCCGAGGGTACGATCAGGAAACTGTTTGCCGAATCTATTTCTGCCAATGCCATTCATGGTTCCGATTCTGATGAAAATGCCCGTATAGAAGGCAGTTTCTTCTTCTCGCAAACCGAGCAGTATTAACCTATGCTTTTGCCCCAGCATCTCCTGCGGAAGGCGCTGGTGAGGTAAAAGACTGGCCTCACGGACATAGCGAAGACCGTGCGGCCGGTGAAAACAGGGGGATAAATGCCCGCCTATTGTTAGCCTTTTGGCAACGACTTTTTGAGCTTTTTCAGAAAAGAAAGGTCTTCCTTGTCCCGGTCGGCATTCCTGTCTTTAACCGCTGCTTCTTTCCGTAAAATCAGGTCGTCAACCGAAATGGCATTGATAACCAAATCTCCGATTTTTTTACGCATAGCCCGGGCAAAGGCAAACTTAACCCGAAAAATTCATCAAAATTTTTCGCCCACAGGGCCGATGAACTGCAAAATACTGTAATACAATATGTTAAACACAAAATACAACATAAACCAAAATTTAAGCATAACCCAAATTTGGGGCTATTGCATTTTGCATTCATCGGGGTTAACCTCCGCTGAGCCGGAGTCTAAGGACCTGATGTAATTAACTGACAAACAATCGTTTGGCGGTTAATTTACATTATTATTCATGATTTTCATGAATAATCCTGGTTAAAGCCCAATCAACTTCTTTTTGCAGGGTATCTTCCCCTGGTTCGATATAAGCAATTTTGCGCGTGTTCATTCTGCTATCCGGTTATACTAAGGTACAACTTTTGCCAACAATATACCCTAGTTAGGTTAACCCGAATTATTCTTATTCATGGATTTCCCGGGTTAAGCGGGTATTCCTCCTGTTTCAACACCCGCAGTTCCCCGGCCGCAGGAAAGCAGTTGGTGCGGTAAAAGAAAGTCACTACAAGGAAGGCTT
>JALSJF010000129.1 GCA_026989505.1 Cyclobacteriaceae bacterium | reverse complement strand
CGTATAGGGTCATAATCATCCCCCATTATAGCCACTTCAAAAGGCTCTACAAGGTGCAGTTGATAAAGGTTAAACCAACCGTAATAAAATGCCGCATACTGTTGCATGGCCTCTGTAGCAGCCGCCAGCATTGTCCGTGACCGGGCCAGATACGCTTCATCGTACAACAGGTGCCCGAGGTGGAATAAATTATTGGCCATGGCGGAGTTGCCGGCCGGGATAACATTATCTTCCACCACAATCTTTTTTACATATAACGGGTCATCCTTGGCCGATTTAAACCGGTACATCCCCGACTGGTCATCAAAAAATTCTTTGTTGGCCACCCGGGTTAACTCATTTGCCCGGGAAAGCCATTGTTGGTCGAAGGTTATCCGGTACAAATCAATAAAGCCCATAATGGTAAAGGCATAGTCATCCAGAAACCCATTGATGGTTGACTGCCCGTTTTTGCGGTTACGGTAGAGATTTTTACCCGTCCACATTTTTTCATAGATAAAGTTACCAAGCGCCACCGCCCGCTGGCGGCAGGCCTCGGTGGCGAGGGCTTCGTAAGCATGGGCCAGGCCCGATATCATCAGGCCATTCCAGGAGGTGAGGATTTTGTCATCCAACCCCGGCCGGATACGCTTTTCCCTCACCGCCAACAACTTTTCTCCGGCCGTTTTGATATACCCCGTAATTTCTTCCTCGGTTAGGCCAAACTCCCCGGCCAGCTTTTTAACATCCCCGGTGATTTTCAAAACATTCTTGCCTCCCTCCCAATTACCCTGCCGGGTAACACCATAATATCTCTTAAAAATTTCACCTTCTGCGCCCAGTATTTCATCTATTTCGGCAGCGGCCCACACATAAAATTTACCCTCTTCCCCTTCGCTGTCGGCATCCAGCGAAGCATAAAAACCCCCCTCAGGAGCGCCCAGCTCTCGCTGGCAAAAGGCTATGGTTTCCTCAACAACTTGTTTATAAAACGGGTTTTTGGTTAGTTTATAGGCTTCGCTATACAGGGTTATCAGTTGGGCGTTGTCGTACAGCATTTTTTCGAAGTGCGGCACATGCCAATAAGGGTCAACCGAATAGCGGGAAAAGCCGCCCCCCAATTGATCGTAAATGCCTCCCATAGCCATTTTATCCAGGGTCAGGGTAACGGCCCCGGTCGCCTGCCCATCATGGTTTACTACGGCATAATTGAGTAAGGCAAGGTAAGAAGCCGGCATGGGAAACTTCATGTTACCCCTGCGGCCGCCTTCCTGCATATCCATAGCCTGAACCCAGTCCCTGGCCGCTGCTGTAAGCACCTCCCGGGTAAAATCCGTAACGCTGGCTTTGGGTACGATATTCATTTTACTTACCCCCGAAGCTACCTGCATAGCCTGCTCCAGGGCTTTTTCGGGCGTTTTTTGATAAAACTCCTGCACGCCCTGCAATACTTTCAGCCATTGCTCTTTAGGAAAATAGGTGCCGGCATAGATCGGCCGGCCATCGGGCAAAGCAATTACATTTAAGGGCCAGCCACCCCGGCCCGTCATGATATGGGCGGCATCCATATACACCTGGTCCACATCGGGCCGTTCTTCGCGGTCAACCTTGATGGCAATGTAGTACTTGTTCATCAGGTTAGCCACGGTGGTGTCTTCAAACGACTCATGCTCCATTACATGGCACCAGTGGCAGGCAGCATAGCCTATACTCACGATAATCAGCTTATGCTCTTTTTTAGCAAGGGCCAGGGCTTCTTCTCCCCAGGGGTACCAGTTTACCGGGTTGTGGGCGTGTTGCAATAAATACGGGCTGGTCTCATTAATCAGGTGGTTGGTGTGTTTTTCCATAGGTTTATTCTGGCAAGAGGACATAAGGGCAAGGTGGGTGCCCAGTAGTAAAAGCAAGGCGGTTCCGGTTTTCACCATAGTAACGGTATCAGGTTCATGGCAGATCAAAATTACACAAAGCAACCCGGTAATGCACTGTAAGAAGGCAAATTAACCAGAAGCCTGATGATAAAATAAGCGGACGAAGCACTAATAAGCAAGGCGAATAATTTAATTTTGGCGTAGATGAAGTATTATCTGATAGCCGGAGAAAGGTCGGGTGACCTGCACGCCTCTAATTTGATGAAGGCTTTACTAAAACAGGATACTAAGGCGCAGTTCAGGTATTTTGGCGGAGATTATATGCAGGCGGCAGGCGGCACCCTGGTAGTACATTACCGGGCAATGGCCTTTATGGGCTTTTGGGAAGTGGTAAAAAACCTGCGGGTCATCAAAAAGTTAATTGCCCACTGCAAGAAAGATATAACCAACTACCGGCCTGATGCCCTTATTCTGGTTGATTATGCCGGCTTTAACCTTAAAATAGCCAAATATGCCCGTAAAAAAGAGATCAAGGTATTCTACTATATTTCGCCTAAAGTTTGGGCCTGGAACCAAAAACGCGCTTTAAAAATAAAAGCAAGGGTTGATCATATGTTTACCATCCTGCCCTTCGAGGTTGACTTCTACAAAAAGTTTGCCTGGCATCAGGTTACCTATGTTGGCAATCCGGTGCTAGAAGCCGTAAAGCAGCACCGCGTTAACCCTAACTTTTTGCAACAGCATAAATTAACCGGCAAGCAAACCCTGATAGCTGTTTTGCCCGGGTCGCGCCAGCAGGAACTACACTATATTTTACCTGTTATTAAGGAAGTAATCCGGCAATTGCCGCAATTTCATTTTTGCGTGGCTGCGGTAACCAGTCTGCCAAAAGGGATTTACGGCAATGTAGCCAAAGCGGCAAATGCCACGCTGATATTTGATGAAACCTATGATCTGCTGGCACATGCTAAAGCGGCTATTGTTACCTCCGGTACCGCAACCTTAGAAACAGCCTT
This sequence comes from Cyclobacteriaceae bacterium, assembly GCA_026989505.1. Lineage (GTDB taxonomy): Bacteria > Bacteroidota > Bacteroidia > Cytophagales > Cyclobacteriaceae > S012-113. The sequence goes on along the minus strand of JALSJF010000129.1, from coordinate 126 downwards.
GTGGGATGTACCGCAGGTGGTGGTGTACAAGGCCAGCAAGGCCTCTTATACCATTGCCAAAAACCTGGTAAAGGTTGACTACATCTCCCTGGTTAACCTGATCATGGGGGAAGCGGTAGTGCAGGA